>DATFDL010000323.1:0-15325 GCA_035252155.1 Pirellulales bacterium
GCCGTAGGCTGTCGCATTCGCGGCCGCGGGGTGTCACGGCATCCGCCGCGGCGCGGTTCGCGTCGGATTGACGCGCGACGACAATCGCCGCGGCGGACGCCGTGCGGGTTTCGTTGCGAGTTGGGGCCGAGCAGTAGTTCCGCACGGCGTCCGTCGCAGCGGCCGAGTTCGTGCATATCAAGACGTCCATCGCGCTGCGACGGATGCCGTGGCACCCAGACTCATCCCTCCCTTTCATTTTTTTGCCCCCAATCTTTTTGCCTTTCTTAGGTGAATAGCTCGAGCGGTTCGTAGTCGCCGCCCAGCGGCGCTTCGGGCGGCAGACGCAGCCAGTCTCGCAATAGCGCCGCGTAAACCTGGCGGAAATCGACCGATGTTTTTAAGTCGCCGTCGACCAGATCGGTCAGGCTGGGCGTCGTGCCGTGCAGCCCGGCGCGCACACGAGGGCCCGCCAACAGCACCGGCCCGGCCGTGCCGTGATCGGTGCCTCGCGAGGCATTCTCCGCCACGCGGCGGCCAAATTCGCTGAAACACAGCACCACCACCCGCTCGTCGAGCTTAGCAGCGGCCAGATCGTCCAAGAACGCTTTCAGCGCCTCGCTTAGCTCGCGCAGCAGCCGGCCATGGGTTGGTTGCTGCACGGCGTGCGTATCGTAACCGCGCTGCACCGCATAATAGACCTGCGTCGGCATGTCGGCCTCGATCAGCCGAGCGACGATCGCCAGATGCTGCGCCAGCTCGCTGCTCGGATGGTTGGCCTTGCTTCGCTCGCGGCCCGCGGCGGCATTCACGCGATCGGCGGTCGTATAGGCGTCGAGCGTCGCTCGGCGCACAAAATCGGTTAAATCATCGCTTGCCGATGGGTTGGCTTGCGCGGCCAAGCCACCACGGGCCGACTGATTTTGAATCACCAATTCATCGAGCCGCGAAAAGCTGGCGGCGATCGATCGCCTTCCCACCAGCGCTCCGGGCACGGCCCCATCGCCCACGAGCATGGCCGCGGCGGAATCGCTCGGGGGCGCTTGGTCGAGCGCCCGCCCGATCCAGCCGTAGCTTTTATGATCAGCCCGATCGAACCGCGCGGTGTGCCAGATGGCCATGCTCACATCGTGCGAGCGATTGGGATTCGGATATCCCACGCCCTGCACGATGGCCAGCCGGTCGCTTTCCACCAGATCGGCCGCTGCCCGCATGGCGGGGTGCAGCGCCACATCATCGTTGAGTTTGTGCAAATTCGCCGCATTCAGCCGCAGCATGTCGCGGTGCCTGGCATAACCTTCATCGCGATACGGCACGACGGTATTCACGCCGTCGTTGCCCCCATCGAGCTGCACCACGACCAGAATGCGGTCGTCCTGTTTCGCTTCCGCCGCTCGCGCCAATCGTTGCAAAAAGCCCGGCACGGTGGGCGCCAAGGCGATCAACGACGAACGCTTCAATAAATCACGTCGATGCAGCATGGTGATGTTCTCCTTGTTCTCAGGTGGCTGGGGCGGAGCCTAGGCGACGCCCCGGCTAGTAAAGACGCAGAGCAGGGGAGCAAGGGTGCAGGGGAGCAAATGGTTCTCCCCCGCTCCCCCGCTCCCTTGCTCCCCTGGCCCCGACCCTGCCCTCATCCCAATTGCGCTCTCGGCGAGCCGAGCACGGCCGCGACCAATTGCCGCGCATCGTCCGCTTCGCCCGACTCATTATCCACTGCGTTCCATAAGAGCTGTTGTAACAGCCTGCCAAATTGCTCTTGGCTCTCGCAGCCATGTCGCCGGGCCAATGACATCCAATCGCGCGGGGCGGCCGCGCTTTGCAAACCACCGTCGGCCAGGCGCGTCGCAAAATTGCCGCGGGCAATCAACGACCGCGTATTCAGCCACGCCCGGCCGCCTGGCCACCCAAACACATTGGGCGGCTCAAATAAATCTTGCCCCAAGGCCGCCATCCACTCGGCCAGCACAATCGTGCTCGGCGGCGGATCGAACATCTCCAACGCCCGGACCGCGCCCACCACGAATTGCGCCGGTCCCAGCACGCGGTTGCCGATATTCGCGTCGTCAAAAAACTCGTTCGACCTCAGCACTGTGCCGACCGCCCAAGCGACGTCGAGGTTCCGCTCGCGCAAGCCAACGGCGAGCGTCTCAATCATCTCCTCGCCCGTCGTGCCTTCGCCCAGCAGCATTTCGCACACGCGCCGGGCGAGCCTCCGCGAGGTGGCCGGCTGCTCGAGCAGCAGTCTTACCAGGTCGTCGCCGCGCCACCGGCCGGAGCTGCCGAGAATCGTCTTCTCCCCGTCGTCATGATAATCGGCCACGTCGCGGAACTGGCGGTTCTTCACGGTCCAGCCGGTCAACGCCCTGGCCGCCTCTTTCACATCGGTCTCCGAATAATTGCCCACGCCCAGCGAAAACAGCTCCAACAGTTCTCGCGCCAAGTTCTCGTTGGGATGTTCGCGGCGGTTGGTGTCGGCGTCGAGCCAGACGAGCAGGGCCGGGTCTTTCACGGCATGCGTGAGCAGCTCACCGAACGGCGCTCGGGCGAATTGCCGCAGCAGGTCGTTCTGCCGCCGCATGAGCGAGACGTCTTCGACCTTGCGGTTGCTGGTGGCGAAGTGATTGTGCCAGATCAACGTCAGCCGTTCGCCCAGCGGATCGGGCGAAAACAGCATCCGGTAAATCCACCATGCCTTGAGCCGATGGATGCTGCCCGAAGCCACCGCCGCGTCGCACAGCAGCCGCGAGGTCTCTTCAAACGCCTCGGGCACGCCCGTCGTATAGGCTCGTCCCGTCAGCAGCCGCTCAATCGCCGCTTGCGGCCCGTCGCTTAGATCGCGCTGCAACTCGTGCCAGGTCGCGGCAAAGCCCGCCCGGCGATGCAGATGCACCACGCGCCGCAGGTTCCACGGCCGTCGCTCATCGGGCGTGTACTCTTGTAGAACGGAATTCATTCCGTTTCTCCTTCTCGGGTGGGCCGAGCGCCGCGAGTCCCACCATCGGCGGCGACAGGTTTGGTTAACCCCGCATGACATGACGGACGCATTTAACAGAAGGCAACGAAGAAAACGAAGACAGGATGTTGAGCGTACTGTATGCGGTTACGTTCATTGCTTCGTTTCCTTCGTTAACTTCTGTTCAAATTGGGCCATCGTTATCAACGTCGACCGCGCGTATTCTCTTCAGCCGTCGCGCGACGGGCGACTCGCCGGCGGCGGCCCACAAAGCTTCAGCGTCTTTTTGATCTTGTTCAATCTGGGCGTCCAGTTGCGCTTGGTGGTCATAGTAAAATGCCAGCGCGGCATGCACGTCGGCGAGGCTTAAGTGGGGATGCTCGGCTTGTATTTCCTCCGGTCCCCAACCAACGTGAAACTCCAGCCGGGCAAGCCGGCGGCATCTTGGGAACAAGGGCGCGGCGGGCAACTCCCCAGCCGTTGTGTGCTCGATCACGGGATTTCTATTCATTCGTGCAATTCGTGCCATTGGTGGTTTCGCCCCTCGTCGCGCTTCGTTTCAACTTCGATATCTTGCATGAATCCCTCGGCATCTTCCGGCACATTCAGCAATGCGGCGCCCTGAAATTGCGAAACAGGCATTGGGCTGCCATTACCTTCGGCAAAGCAAATCCAGATCGAATCTCTGCTCGGCGGGTCATCTTGTCGCCCATATTGCACTCCCTGGCGCTTAAAGAACGCGGCGGCATCAATCTCGGCGGGCTTAAACCGCCGGCCATCTGCCACGTTCACGCCGAGGAAACCAGCGCCAGGCAATACCGGCACCGTGAATTTGCCGTCCGCGTCGGTGTACCCTTGACTAAATTTGCCAACTCCGCCCGCCGCAAAACCGCCGATGCCTTCGACCACGTGCGCGTTCGGATAAACCGGCCAATACATTACCAACGCGGAAACAGGACGCCCGGTCGCGCGATCAGCCACACGACCGCTGAGCGGTACGGCTGGAAACACGCGCAGCTTCGCCTCCAGCCCTTCTAACCCGGGCGTATCAACTATGGTGGCGCTTCCTTCGAGGTACGGCGCGCCTTCAGGCGGGCGGGCGAAAAGTCGGTAATCGTCGGCCTTCGGGCAACCGAGCAAGGCAAACCGTCCCGCGGCGTCAGTGAAAACAGTGTCCACGCCTGGAAATGCCGTGACCCGCACACCTTCGATGGCCGCTCCTGTCTTCGCGTCGGTCACCGTGCCGATGATCGGACGCGAAGGACGCAACGCATGCGTGAAACGAGGCCCGTAAACCGGCCGCAGATGCGGCAGCCTGTCAGGCGTTTTCAGTGGTTGTTCTAACGGATAAGTGAGCACCTCGATCTTTGCATGTTCGACGTCCTCGCCGATCAGGTCCAACTCGACGAGTTGATTTTGCCCGATGCCGATCAGCCGAAATCGGCCCCACTGGTCGGTGCGAACCGCGGCAACCGGCGACTGTGCACCAAGCCCGTGGAAGTGAAGGTGCCAATTCGGGAAGCGAAACTCCTTTTCCTCTTTTAACGACTCCAGGTAAGGCCGAGGATCGCCGTTTGCGAAATGCTGCACGCGGTCGACGCGCACTTCGAGATCGGCGACGGGCTTGCCTTCCAGGTCGATGATCCGCCCTTCGATGGACAATTCGCGAGGCAACTTGAGCGTCACGTCGGCTGGGTCATCGGACGGCGGAAGATCGCTCCAACTCAGACCATATCCTTCCTTCGTAGCAATGACGAACCAACGTCGCGTGCCGAACTTGCTATCGGGCGGCAGGAGCAGCGCGAATGTGCCGTCGGCTTGCGACGCAACTTCGAATCGGCCTCCGTCCCAGGCTTTCATACCGAAATCCGGCAAGCCGATGACTTGAACCCGCGCCTCCTCTGCCGGCCCGCCGTCGGGCAACAGCACCCGCCCGTAAAGGACAATCGAATGGGACAATGGCTTGGTCGATTTGTTCGCGACGCTCTTGGCAGCGGATGTCCTCGGCTTTTCAGTACGTGATGTATCGCGCGTAGGTCTTGAGGCAGCGGTTTGCGTTGCTTGAAGGGCCGCCGCCTTGCCGCCGGTTTCCGAGGCTTTGAGCACCACGTCGCCTAAATCGAGTGTTTCACCGGGCTGAACTTCCTGCGTAGTGACGTCGAGGCTTTCCGCGCCGCGGATCGCTGAAAGAACATACGACAAGCCCGGCGGCACGTCGTCGAGATGAAATTGGCCGTCAGCATCGGTTTGCAAGTGGTCAAGAGTATCTTCCCGATCGGCATACTTTTCGTCTGGCGTCCGCGGCGCGGCGTGGACCTGGCAGTGAAGCCGCGGCACCGGCTTGCCCGAACGGTCGACGACGCGGCCCGACAGCGTTGCACAAGGATGCAGCACGATTTGCCGCGGCGGGTCGCGGTCGGGCGAGAGCCGCACCGACCCGGCCAAGCGCCGCTCGCGGTGCAAGAACATTGCCGTGCGAGCCGTATCGCGCGGGCCGACGATTTCGATCGTCGAACTCGGCAGCGGATCGTACGACCAGGCGATGCTGTAACTGCGGCCCATCCGCGCCGGCGCGAGGTGCTTGTTAACGGCGCCGACGAGCGGCTGCCCTTGAGGATCGACCAAATCCAGCCTGGCCACCGACAGCGGCCGCACCTGGATGTCAATGGGATCATTGACACCGCCGGCCGACAGATTGACTTCGCGCACCGCGGTCGTCAACTGCATGCTAACGAGATGGTAGATGTTAAGATGCGTAGGGTCTTGTTGATGCAAGCCCGCAATGGCGTCGGCGCCGTCGGCCACGCCATATCGCTCGTTCTGCTCGGCCGCGAACACCACAACGCCGCGGCCCGGCAACGCGGGGATTTCGTATTGGCCGTCCTGGTCGATGGCGTACCAGTCTTCGTTGCCCATGCTGTGCATTCCCGCGTTAAAGTTGGGAAAATCTGCCGCTCGTTTGTTTGTCAAAAACGGATAGTAGGCCACGAACCCGCGTATCGGATCGCCGGTCGCCTCGTCGCCCACGCGCCCGCGAAGGCGGATCGCTCGCTTCAATGGAACGTCAAAAGACACAGGCCCCAGGCCCTCCTTTTTCGGTGGATTCACTTCAGTCCTGAAGTACGGTTCGCCTGCTGCTGGCATCAACCGTAAGCAATGAGCTTGTTCCGGATGATTCGGCTTGGGCACGCCGCGCAGCACATAACGGCCCTGGTCATCGGTGATCGCCGCTAAGAAGCTTTCGACAAATAGCAACGAGTCGGCATAGCGAGTCAGCCGGACCTCGACGCCGGGCAAGGGTTCGCCGCTATCCGCATCGCGAATGACGCCGGTGATGGGCTGCTCAGGCTCGGCCGTCAGATCGAATCGGCGACCGAAGCAAGTTTGCACTCGAAAGCGCGGATCGTAGCCCGGATACGGCACGGGCGGCATGTCGTGCGTGACGACATAAAGCCAGGTTCTGGCGATGCCGGCGCCGTCGAGTTGCAGTCGCACTTGGCGGTCGCGACCAAGCCCCGCCAACCGGAACCGGCCTTCGCGGTCGGTGATGGCCGATGGCATCAGTTCTGGCCCGTCAAGCTGAAGGGTCTTATTGCCCGGGAAATAAGCGACGGTGGGACCGGGGTGATTGTTGCGGTCTTTGATCGGCCGCGCCATTTGATTCGGATCGAGTGATACAGGGTTGCTTTTGGCTTTTTCAATCCAAGCGCCGAGATTGCTCGCGCCGCCGCTGACTGTGCCGACCGAAACTCGCACGCCAGCGACCGGCCGTGCCTCGAGGTTCAAGACGCGGCCTTCGATCATGGCGTCTTCGACAAGCTGCAGCGTGAGCGGACCGCCGCCGCGCTGTGGATAGGCCCAGTCAAAACCTTGGCTGGGCGAATCGGCCAGCACGACCATCGATGATTCGACAAAGTGATCGCGATTGGCGTGCGAGGCCGCGTCGAGAACTTCGATGGCAAACGCGCCATCGGCATTGGTTTTCGATTCCGCGAGCAGCCGGCCGTTCACGACCCAGGTAATCGACTCGGTATCGACGTGTATTACGCGCACCCGCGCGCCGGCTTGCGGTTTGCCCCTTGGGTCGAGCACGCGCCCGCGAAGGGTGAGGGTTGGCTGGTTGCCAGGAACCTCCGTTCTGCCCGTAGGCTGCTTTTCCGGTGCTGAGTTGTCAGCCACGACTGGCGCACTCTTCTCCGCCGAAGCGATTGGTTTGCCCGCCGGCGAGCCGAGCACCAAATCGCCGAGGTCGCGTGTCTGCCCGGAATCTACCGAGAACTTGTCGAGCGAAAGCAGCCGGCGGCTCATCGCGCCCGGCTCCGAGCGGCTTACTTCATACTGCTGACCGGCAATTAGCTCGTCGGTTTTGAATCGGCCTTCGTCGTCGGTGATGGCGAAGATTTCACGCCCCCTTTGCATCCCTTTCGACACAACTGGGTAGAACCAGACATGCATGCCTTCGACCGGGCCGCCCTGCTCGTCGACTACGCGTCCGGTCGCGCCGCCGTACGGCTCAAGCCGCACGGTAATCGGCTCCGATTCGCCGGTGCCGATCGCGCGGCACGCGCCCAGCCGGCGCCCTTGATGTTCGAATGATATCTCGCGCTCGTCGTCTGATCCCACGGCGTGTACGGTGAATTTAGAGCCGGAGATCACCTGCGCGCGGATAGCTGTAATGTACAAGCCATGGGCGGTCGCTCCGGTAAGAGGTTGTCCATCAGGGTCGATCAATCGTCCTTGCAAAGTGCGGCCTCGCACGAGGCGGACCTCCAACGGCTCGGGCAACTTTTGCCGGTCGGGACTGATCAGCACCATCCGCGCATGGCCGGTTTGACTGATGAAGCTCAAGCCCGCGGGACGCGCCGTGGGCAGTGAGTCGGGCAAGCCGCGCTGCAACTCCGGCGAATGGGCCAGCGAGCGATGTTCCGGAGATTGCTCAAACAGTTTTACGACGTCGTCATAGCCAACCCCGATCGACAGATATTGCTCAAAGGCACCGCTGGGAAAACCGATGCCCAGCACACCCGGCCCCGGTGCCACGACAATCCGAAACGAGCCATCCGGTTCACTGCGGGAATGCGTGTAGGGATCGACATGTTGCTCGAAGAGGTCGGCCACGTGTGCGTTCAAGTAGAGCGGGGCATAGTGAATCGTCGCCTCGAGGGGCCGGCCCGTGCCGCTGTCGACGATTCGGCCGCGCAGTGCGATGCCCTCGACCAACTCGAAATAGCGGGAGAACGGTTTAAGCCCCGCCTCGTCGGCAATGGTCAATGTTGCGGGAAAGTAGGCCGGTCCTTCCGGCGCAGGCTCGATGCTGACCACGTACTGCGGTTGCTTCGCACAACCCTCAAGGATGAAGCAGCCCAGTTCGTCGGATTCGGCTTCGGCGGTCGTCGCATCCCAGCAACGCACCTTCGCCCTCGGCACCGGCGCGCCGGTTCGTCGGTCGCGCACGACGCCGTGGATGCGGCGGGCAGGTTCGGCGATGTAGTCAAACGGCGAACCGTAGAGCACGCGTCCGGGCCGCGGCGGGAAGAGCGGCTCGGCCGGCGGAACAGGACCGCGAATCGTATCACGCAGGGCAGCGGTCGCCTCGAACGTCGTATGGCGGATATCCGACCCACGCACTTTTATCTTCGCTACGTCGTCGGTAGACAAACCGGCGATACGGAACCGCCCGTCGGCGCCGGTCTTCACCGCCTCGGGCTGGCCAGGCAAAGTTCCGCCCCAATGCGAATACTCGCGAAGGATATTTCGTCCCTGTGAAACGTCGTCGAACAGCAGTTGCATGCCATTGTCTCGGTAACGCGCAACGTCGTCGACTTGCAGCTCGACGCCAGCCAAGGGCCTGCCTTCGGCGTTAAGGATTCGACCTTCGATCGCTGTTTCCTTGGACAGCCGCAACACCACGTCGTCCGTCGTCTGGCCCCAGATATAGGTCCAGTCGTGGGCGAACCCATTTGCCACCGCATAAACGAGAATCTCAACCTTTGAGCCATCCTGCTCGTTGAACAGTACCTGGGGCAATGCAAGGCGAAATTGTCCGGCATCGTCGGTTTTCGCTTGTATTTGCGGCGTTTTTTCGGACGATGGCAAGCGCGCATACACCACGACTCCAGCTCCGGGCTGGCCATCGGGCATGAATACGGTTCCTCGCACCGCCGCGGGCTCTTCACTGTTCACCGGCGCTGCCTCGGTGCCTATCGGTTTCGGATCGGGCCCTTCAGTCTTTGAGGGGGCGACTTCTTCGGCTTCGGCAGCGGCGCGAGGCGCGAGGCGAATGACGGCGATGGAAGTGACAATTACGGCAGTTCCTAGCATCAGCAGGCGGGCAGCGCGTGGACTGATAGGCAGGTGCGAGCAGGCCCTGTCAAACAGCGCGCGGATGCGGTGCTCCAGGTTGCTGGTCTGGGCCATGGGCACAACAGCGGCCAGACGCAGCGGACGATAGTTCCGCGCGATGGCGAGCAATTCGGCGGCGTAGTCGCTGGGGCGCTCGCCGGCCTGGACCACGCAGTCGTCGCAGGCCAATTCGCGCTCGATACGCAACCGCCGCAGAGCGTACCAGGCCAGCGGATGAAACCAATAGAGTGCGCAGGCCAATCGCGCGAGCATCTGAAAACCGATGTCGCAGCGTTTTACATGGGCCAGCTCGTGCAAGAGCACGAATCGCCGCAAGCGCTCGGTCCATTCGCGCGCCGCGTGCGGCAACATGACGATGGGCGCGAGCATGCCCCAGGTCATCGGCATCAAGGCCGCGCGCGTTTCATACAGGGCCACGTGGCGGCGTAGGCTGAGTCTTCCCCGCAGCTCATCGAGCAAGCCCGTCCAGGCGACTTCGGCCACCGGCAGAGCATGCCGCCGCAACAAATAATTACGCAACAACCCAACGCCCAGCGGCGCAGCGGCGGCCATCGTGCCCAGCAACCAGAGGGCGGTCAGGCCCAGCGGCCCGAAGGTTCTATGAGGCTCACGTGCGACTAGCGTGTCTTGCGTTTCGGCGTCGATGGCCGGCGTATAGTAGTCCTCTCGCTCCGCGAGAAGCCCGCCCGGTGTGACGAAGGGCGGTCGATCGGCGAAAAAATGGTCGCGCGAGGCGAAATCACCCGGAGCTTGCCTTTGTGCAAGCGAGTTGGCCGGTTCGTTGCGCCAAGCTGGGGCGACGCTTTCCTCTCGCGGAGCGAGAGGGCTACTATACGCGAGCGCGCTACCTTGGGGCAGCACCGCCAGCCGCCACTCGGGCAATCCGGCCGAAAGCGCCGGCAGCAGTAACAGCCCGGCGAACGTCAGGCACCAGACGCGATGCCGCACCGCCGCCGACGACCGCCGCAACGCAAAGGCTGCAAGCACGGCGAGCAACAGCAGCACGGTGGCCTTGATGGTCACGTCGAGCGCGAGCTGCGCCCAAGACGAAGAAAGCGCCGCGGAAAACCTACCGGTAAGCGCGTGCATCTCACTGGCCCTCCTCTCGTGCTTGCTGGATCAAGTGTTGCAGGCGATCGTAGTCGTCGCCGGTGAGCCGATCGCCCGACACGTCGAGAATGGCGGCCACCGCGTCGCTGGCCGAGCCGCCGAAGAACGTGTCAAGCAGATGGCCCAAGGCCGAGCGGCTGGCCGATTCGCGCGAGCGGGTCGGCCGATAGACGTATTTGGTTCCCACGCGGCGATGCCGCAGATGACCTTTGCCCTCGAGATGGCGGATCATCGTGCGGACGGCCGAATAGCTGGGCGGGTCAGTCAGCCGCTCTTGCACGTCGGCCACCGAGGCTTCGCCCAGTTGGTAGATCACATCCATGATCTGCCGCTCGCGGCGGCCCAGTTCCGGCGGCTTTGGTTGACGCTTGGGCATGGCGAGATTTTTTCCTGGCGAAAGGTGTTAATCAGTTGCCAGATGGCAATGTATTGCCATAAGGGGCGGTTGTCAAGAGGCGGAAAGAAAAAAGAGGTCGGAGGCCAGAGTTCGGAGGTCAGGGGAGGTTGGCCGCTTCGCACCTAGTCGGGTCGAGCGCTCGAATCGGTTTTGCCATTCAAACTGGGTAGCGCTGTGTTTGGTGGTTGGCGAGTACCGGTGGCCTCTTCTCTGATCGTTGCAATATGACGCGGCCGCCGTGAAGTAATCGCTGCGATGAGAGTGACGTATCGCCGAACTGCCCGTTGCTGCCCCCAAGCCTTCGATCAGCGGCAAACCGGACCGAGAAGAGGCCACCGGTACTTCCCCGCGTCACCTGTTGGTTTTCCATCCGACTCGCCGTCGCAACAAACCGTTTATTTGATTGCGACCGAAGGCCACCTTAGGGCGTTCCCTACAGACGTCGGCGGGACATACCGGTTTTTGTTGTCCGAACCGCGATCGGATCTATTCCGCATGCCCGGCGGGCCAGGTGAAGAGCCGCACCTGGTTGCCGTCGGGGTCGCGGGCGGAAATGGTCGTAAAACCTTCGGGGTGCAAGCGACGAGGACCGCACTCCACGCCGGCGACTTCAAAACTCGCTTCAATCGCGTCGAGATCGGCCACTTCGAACGCCAGGCTCCAACGGCCCGAGGCTGGACCGGGATCGTCGCGGCCGACGATGGCCAAACGCCCGCCGCCGCCCACCAACAACGCATAGCGGTCTTCGGCGATGCGCAGCGCGCTGCGCATGCCGACGACGCGCTTGTACCAATCGACCAGCTCCTGCCAGCGGGCGGTCCGCAATTCGATGCAGTAGAGTTCGGGGGACACAAGAGGGTTCAGGGTTCAGGGTTCAGGGTTCAGGCAAGCGCGCCGGTGCATTCCCGGTGTTTTGACACGGTCTCCTGACCATGAAAGCGGGGCACAAGGCCCCGGACTACTTCGCCCCTTCGCCGTGTCGCCTCTTCGCCCCCTCGCCGTGTCGCCTCTTCGCCGTGTCGCCCCCGTCGTCTCTGAGCCAGCCGGGGCATCGTCAAGACTCTGCCTCAGCCACCGGCAGTATCATCCTTCCGTCCTCCGCCCTTCTCTACTAAAATGTTGCGACTCTTGAGGTTAAATGCAAGCAGACCATGCCCGACTCTCCTGATACGCCCGGCATGCACGAGGCAGCGCGGCGCGAAAAACTGAAACAGCTCGAACAACTTGGCGTCGATCCGTGGGGCCAGCGGTTCGACGACCATCAGCCCCTGGCCGAGGTGCGTGCCCGAGAAAGCGAAATCTCCACCGAGCCGCTCCCGCCCGGCGGCGAAGGGCGTCCGCACGAGCACGGGCCGAAGGTCCGGGCCGCCGGCAGAATCGTGTTGCAGCGGAAGAAGGGCAAGCTGATTTTCTTGGACATCCGCGACTGGACCGGGCAGGTTCAAGTGATGATCGGCCGGGCGCAGGTGGGCGAGCAGCATTGGGCCGTCGCCGAATGTTTTGACCTGGGCGACATCATCGGCGTCGAGGGCGAGCTGAAGCACACCAACCTGGGCGAGCTGACGATCTTCGCCGAGCAATTGCACTTTTTAAGCAAGTCGGTCGAGCCGCATCCCGACAAGCACAAAGGACTGACCGATCCCGAGCTGCGGCAGCGGCTGCGGTATCTCGACCTGATTTATGGCGAAGGCGTGCTGCCGCGGTTTCTGGCTCGCACCAAGATCGTGCAGTCGATCCGCGCGACTCTGGCGGGCGCAGGCTTTGTCGAGATCGAAGGGCCGACGCTGCACTCGATTGCCGGCGGGGCCGCGGCGCGGCCGTTCAAAACGCATCACAACGCGCTCGATATTCCGCTCTACATGCGGATCGCGCTCGAGCTGCACCTCAAGCGGCTGCTGGTGGGCGGTGTTGAACGCGTCTACGAATTGGGCCGCGTCTATCGCAACGAAGGCATCAGCCCCAAGCACAACCCCGAGTTCACCATGCTCGAGGTCTATCAAGCTTACGGCGATTACCAGAGCATGATGGACCTGTGTGAAAAGCTGATCGTCGATGCCATCGGCGCCACCGGGCAAGCTTTTCAATTGCCTTGGGGCGAGGCGACCATCGACTTTACGCCGCCCTTCGCCCGGCGCACTTATGACGAGCTGTTTGAGGAGCACACTGGGGTTTCGCCCGGCGACGAAGGCCGAGTCAAGAAGCTGGCCGACGAAATCGGTTTCGACACGGCGGGCAAGCACCCCGATGTGATCAAGAGCTTTGTGTTTGAAGAGCGGGTCGAAGACCGGTTGACCGGCCCGGTGTTTGTCTACGACTATCCCGCCAGCATTTGCCCATTGACCAAGCGCAAGCGGACCGATCCAACGATTGCCGAGCGGTTCGAGCTGTTCGTGCAAGGCATGGAAGTGGCCAACGCCTACACCGAGCTGAACGACCCCGACCTGCAAGAGCAGCTTTTCCGCACGCAGTTGGCCGGGCAACGCGAAGAAGACTCAATGGCCAAGATGGACCACGACTTCATTCGAGCCCTGCGGCACGGCATGCCCCCCGCCGGCGGCTTGGGCGTGGGCATCGATCGGCTGGTGATGCTTTTGACCAACAGCCAGACGATCCGGGATGTGATCCTCTTTCCGCTGCTGCGGCCGGAGTGACCAGCGGCGACACGGCGAAGAGGCGACACGGCGAAGAAGCGCGGAGGTAGCCCGGGGCCTTGTGCCCCGCCCTCTTTCCCTTTCGCCCGGTCGCCTCTTCGCCTCGTCGCCGTGTCGCAATTTGGCAGCGGGGCACAAGGCCCCGGACTACCTTGTCTTCCCAATTCGCCCCGTTCGCGACTGCTATCGCCTCAAATCCGGGGCATCGCTACACTCTGCACCAGCCACCGGCGCCAACTCCGCACTCCGCACTCCGCATTCCGCACTTCGATGTACAAGCTCTTGCTCTGCTGGCGTTATCTCCGCACGCGGTATATCGCCCTGGCGTCGGTGATCAGCGTCACGCTGGGCGTGGCGACGATGATCGTGGTCAACGCGGTCATGTCGGGCTTCGCACACGAAATGAAAAGCCGCATCCACGGCATTCTCTCTGATGTCATTCTCGAAGCCCACGACATGAAGGGCTATGAGGACCCCGAGTACCATATGCAGCAAATCCGCCGCGTGGCCGGCGACTATATCGCCGGTATGACGCCCACCGTTCACATGCCCGCCATCATGACCAGCGAGTACGCGGGCAAGACCTTTACGCGGCCAATTACGTTCATCGGCATCGACGAAACGACGCAGGGCGAGGCGAGCGATTTTTGCAAATATCTGCTGCACCCGGCCAACCGCAAGCAGCTAAGCTTTGAGCTGCGCCAGGGAGGCTATGACACTAGCGATCGCGAAGCCGGCTCGCCCGAAGGCGGCCGCAACGTGCTGCGCGACGCCGGCTGGCCCTATCGCCGCTGGTGGGCAAATGTGAAACGCCAGACCGCGCTGAACCCGTCGGCGGAAGATGCGGACAATGTCGCCTCTCGCCCTGCGAACGCAGAGCCTTCCAGCGAGACTGAGGATGCGGACGATGTCGGGTCTGCCGACGTCCAGCCAGCGACCTCGATGGTCGAGGTTGGCAACGCCTTGCCGCAAGCCAGCCTGCTGCAAGAAACCGACGACGCGACCGACGTCGTGCCGGACGATCCCTACGCCCCGCGCGAACCGCGCGAAGTTTTCGATCCCGCGCAAAAGCAGCACACCGGGCTGGTGCTGGGCATCGCGCTATCGAGCTATCGCGACGAAGCCGGCCACGAGCGGTTCTTGCTGATGCCCGGCGACGACGTGCGGGTGACGTTTCCCAATGCGGCGATTCCGCCGGGCGCAATCAGCTATTGGTTCACCATTGTCGATCTGTACGAAAGCAAGATGAGCGAGTACGACTCGACGTTCGTCTTTGTGCCGCTGAAGAAACTGCAAGAGCTGCGCGGCCTGCTCGACGAGCAGACCGGCATCACCTGGGCCAATAGCGTGCAGATTAGGCTCAAGAACCCCGAAGACGCCGACCTGGTGCGCGACAAGCTGCGGCGGGCGTTTCCCTCAGAGCTGTACTCCGTCTCGACCTGGCGCGACAAGCAGGGGCCGCTGTTGGCCGCCGTGCAGATGGAAACAGCCATTCTCAACGTGCTGCTGTTTATGATCATCGCGGTGGCCGGGTTCGGCATTCTGGCGATCTTTTTTATGATCGTCGTCGAAAAGACCCGCGACATCGGCATCCTCAAGGCGCTGGGCGCCTCGGGCCGCGGCGTGATGGGCATCTTTTTGTCCTATGGGTTATCTCTGGGCATGGTCGGTTCGGGCGTCGGCATGGTGCTCGGGCTGCTCTTTGTGCTCTACATCAACGAGATCGCCAAGATCTTGAGCGCCGTCACCGGGCATGAGGTGTTCGACCCCACGATCTATTACTTCTACAAAATCCCCACGATCATCGAGCCGCCCACCGTGGCCTGGATCGTCTGCGGCGCGATGGTGATCGCGGTGCTCGCCAGCGTC
>DATFDL010000324.1:0-3444 GCA_035252155.1 Pirellulales bacterium
GCGTCGGTGGAAATGGATTGTAACAAGCGGGATCGCGCCATCAAAGCAATAAAGCCACCCCGCGGAGGGCGGCTTGTTGCACGTGCATTGTGGGATCGACAGCCATGATAGACTAGGGCTGGCCGGCGCGGCGTTGCCTACTTGGGTCTAGGTGCGCCGCGCCCGGTCTTTCCTTGGAGGTTGTCCACCATGAAAAGCTTGTTTCTTTGTTCAATCGCGCTTTGGCCGGCATTGCTCTGGGCGGATGATGATGTTCTGGGACCGAGCGAGAAATCGGAGCCAGTTTCGAGCGTCAGGAGAGAGCCAGTCGGAGCGATCCGCGGAACGCGGACGGGGAGCGAACCGGCTCGGCACGCAAGGGAAAGACGCGGAGTGGGCGAGAGCACGGATTGTGGCGTGGGTGGAGCGGTCGCGCTTTCGCGGCGGTGGTGAGGTGAGTTGGGTGCGAAGGGCCATGATGGGCGGGGCCACCGCCGAAGCGCTGCGACCCGGCCGCGTTGCTGCCACGACAGGATGATAAGATCGCGCAGTCGAAGCTCACCGTGGGAGCCGCTGGCGATGCAAGCTCAGAGCCTGGGGCAGGAGTGGGTCGGAACGTGAACGCCCCGGCCGCTTGAGCGTGGGAGAAACCCGTTTGCTCAAGGGTGGGCTGGGCTCCCCGCCGGTCACGACGAAAGCAACGCGCCTCTGCTCGCTCTCCGCCGACGCGGCGTCGCGCCGCCTTCGTCACGCGCTCGGCGAGTCGGAATCTTTGTCTTTCATGCGATAGCTCTTTCCTTGAATGACCAGCGCCTCCCCGTGGTGCATCAGCCGGTCGATCAAGGCGGTCGCGAGAGTGCTGTCCATATCAAACACGGTGCCCCAGTCCTTAAAGATCCGATTCGTGGTGAGCACGATCGACCCGGACTCATAACGGGCAGCCACTACTTGGAACAACAGGTCGGCCCCGCGCTTGTCGATGGGCAGATAGCCCAGCTCATCGAGGAGGAGCAGAGACGGACGGACATAAGCCCCTAACACCTTTCCCAACGTGCCGTTGATCTGGGCGGCCGTCAGGTGATTCAGCAGATCGACGACCCGCGTGTACCGCACCGAATATCTTTTCTCACAAGCCACGTAACCCAAGGCGGTTAAAAGATGCGTTTTGCCCGTGCCCGTAGGCCCAATCAGAACGCTGCAGCCGTGGCGGTCGATGAAGTCGCAGTCGAAGATCCGCAAGAGGGCGGCCTTCGGTACGCGCTTGGGGAAGCTGAAATCGTAGTCGGCCAACGTTTTCAGCGGCGGCAGACGCGCTTCGCGAATGCGGCGGGCCAAGGCGCGCTCGTGGCGGGCCGCGGCCTCCATGCCGATCAGCGTGCGCAGCACTTCCAGCGACGAACTGCCTTTGCGGGCAGCCTCGTCCAACACCTCGCGGTAAGACTTGCCGATTTCCAGCAGCTTCAATTCCGCCAGATCACGGTCGAGTTGCGAGTTGGTATCGTCGTTACGTCGGGTCATGGTCGTCGGTAGGGAGTTGGAAGAGACGGTCGTAAAGGGCGGGATCAGAAGGATCGAGTTGGATTTCGTCGATCAACTCCCGACGTTGCGGAGTGGGCAGCGTCGGAGTGGGAAGCTGCCGACGACGACGCTCAGCCAACAACAGGTTCTCTACATAGGCCGCATCGTAGGTTCCCAGTTGCGAGGCCCGAGCCAGTGCGGCCACGACCTCCTGCGCGCCGTAAAGCTGCGCCAGTTTGAGCAACCGCCGTAGGTGAACCGAAGTTTTCACGGGGCGGCTTTTCAGCTCCAGATGGAACTGCCGCGCCACGGCGCCCAGGCCGTCGAATTCTTGTTCCAACGAACTGGGACCGCTGCGTTGCCGGCGCTCCAGCGCGGCCAGGCGATGGTCGGGCAAGACGATCGGCTGGCCGCGATCGTAACAGCGGACGTGCCGCGCGACGACTTGTCCCTCGTGCAACACCAAGAGCTCGGTGCGGTCCGCTCGAATCATGACCGCTTGACGCACGAACTGCGGCGGTACCGAATAACGGTTGCCATCGAACTTGATCCGCGCGTGAGGGCTGACCACCGCCGGCACCACTTCGTCGGTATCGAACGGCAACGCGGGCAAGACGCGCAGCAGCGAGCGTTCGCTCTGGAAGCGGTCCAGCGGCCGCTCACTCGTCGTTTCGTGCCGCCGCACATTGGCCACACCGTCGCGCCAAGTGACGGCCAACGCCTGGTAATCCTCAAAGGTCGTGAGCTGCTCGGCCCGGCCGGCCAGAGCATTGTGTTTCACATACCGCACGCCGCCTTCCACGATCCCTTTCGATTCGGGATCGCGCCGTTGGCAAGCCACCGGCTGCAGACAGAAGTAGCCGCACAGCGCGAGGAAGTCGGGATGGTAACAAGCTTGGCGACCCGAGCCGTTGAGCACGGCCGCTTTCAGGTTATCGACGATGACTTTTCGCGGGCTGCCGCCGAAGAAGTTCAAGGCGGCCACCAGTGCCCGGTAAAAGTCGGCCTTGCGCTGCGAGAGCGTAAACTCGATAAACATCAACCGGCTGTAGCAGAGCACGGCCACGAACACCGACACCCTGCGCGACGTAGGGAGGTGATTGGGGCCGCCCACCGCCACCCGCCCGCAGTCTCCCCAATCGACTTGCATCGCTTCGCCGGGCTCATAGTGTACCTCCTGATAGACGCGCGAGCGCGTCGGCCGGCGGTCGTGCAAGTAGCGGCGGACCAACGTCACACTGCCGTGAAAGCCGTCGGGGCCGCGGGCGATCTCTTCGTGAATGCGAACCGCCGAGAGATCGGGATGTTTGGCCAGCAGGGCGTCGATCTGGCGGTGGTACGGTTCAAGCATGCCCCCACGGCGAACCGTCTCCGCGCTGGGCGGTTGCTCCAGACGCACGGCCTGGGCCACGCTGTGACGAGAGCAGCGCAGGCGCAGCGCGATCTTCCGCTCGGAGAGTTTTTCGATTTCTTTCAGACGACGGATTTCCGCCCACAGAGCGACGTTCATGACAAGCTCCTTGGTTCCGAGGGTTTCGAGGAAGGCGTCGTCTCCACCGCGATCTGCCGAAACACCTCGCCCAGTTGCAACAAGCCTTGGCCGGGTGACGAGCGGCGACGCGGTTCGCGCGGCCGCACGGACAGCACTTGAGTCCAGGGCGCGTCGTGGGCCACCAGGTCTTGTTCGAGCAGTTCCTCGCGCGCGCGGACGACCGCTTCGGGCCGCAGGCGAAGCAGCAGCGCGATCGAGGCATCGCTGTAGAACGAAAGCCCTTGTCGATCGGCCACCGCGGCCAGAAAGAAGTACAACAGCACCGCCTCGCGCGAGAGGTGCTCGGCATAGTCGCGCACAAAGCGGCGATCGACCCACGACCAACCCGTGTCGGGCGGACGACGCAATCGCTCGCGGACCAGAAGACGCTTTTCAATCATGCTTGGACTCCTTAA
>DATFDL010000325.1:0-2072 GCA_035252155.1 Pirellulales bacterium
CTCGCGCGCCGAGCTGGCGGAGATCGCGCTCGCGCTGCGCGCCCGCGTTCGCCTCGGCGAGGGCCAGCGGTTCCGGCTGGTGGGCGTGGGGCTCGGCAACTTTTGCGCGCCGGAACCGGCGCAAGGCGAGCTCTTCGCCGGGGGCGGCTAGGCGGCTTTGGAGTGGCGTTCCCGCAGCTTCTTGGTCATGAACAGCACGCCGAAAATCTGCGTCCATTCGGAAACGATATTGCCGACCACCTGACCCCAGCGCGCCTCCGAGTTCATGTGGATATAAGCGATCAGCCAGCCGATGCCCGTGATTAACAGAAAGATGCCGAGCGAGTGGTCGCGCAGCCAGCTTTCGTGCGGCGGCATGGCGCGGGGCCGGGGCTGCCGGCTTTCCGCCGAGCCCTTCTCGTACAGGTACTTGGTTGCGATCACCATCACCAGCACGCCGCTCCAATCCGCCACCGCATTCCCGAAAAAGGAACCCCAATGGGTCGCGGGGCTGGAGAGCGAATAGAGGATGATCCAGGCCGCCAGGATCAGGGTGGTGGCCAGGCTCAGCGAGTGTTCATAAAGAAAGGAATGCCGGCGATGGGGCGGCCTGCGGTACATGGCGTAAATCGTAGCAGCGGCCGGTGGTGCCGAACGTAGGGGTGCCGAGCCGCCGCACACGGTAATTCAAGAGCGCCTGGCACGAAAATTTTTCCTGCCGGCTGTCAATAAACGGGCTGATTTCGTTGCCAATTGGCCTTGGCCGCGAAATTGCTGCGGAGAGCTGTCCGGAGGAGTGCGTGAAAGCCATGACAAAAATTGGCGTCAGTTGTCTTGCAATGGCGGTTGCTGCGGGAGTGATCACTTGGGCGGCGTGTGGATCGAAAAGCGCGGTGACCAATCCCCCGGCGGCGGGCACGGTGACGACTACCGTGAGCGATCCGGCGACATGCTCGGCCAACGGCGGCAACGGCGCCTACAGCCATGTATGGGTCAGCGTGACCGATGTGCTGATTCATGCGAGCTCATCGGCAGGGCCGAATGACCCCGGCTGGATCGATTTGACACCCAGCTTGAAGGGGGGCGCGCCCATGCAGATCGACCTGCTCGGGCAGGCCAACAATCAATGCTTTCTGGCGACACTCGGCTCCGCGACCCAGATTCAAGCCGGCCAATATCAGCAGATCCGAATCATGCTGGCGCCGGACTCGGCGGCCCCTTCGATCAGCAACAACCAATGCGGCAACGCGGCCAACTGCGTGGTCTTGGCCGGTGGAAGCGTGGTGCCGCTGACTTTGACCAGCGAGGCGCAGACCGGCTTGAAGATTCCTTCCGGGCAGCTGGCCGGCGGCCAGTTCACCGTGGCCGCGGGGAAGACCGAGGACCTGGACATCGATTTCAATACCTGCGCATCCATCGTCGCGACCGGCAGCGGCAAGTTTCTCTTGAAGCCCGTGCTGCACGCGGGTGAAGTCTCGACCACCGCCAGCTCCATCAACGGCGCCATCGTGGATCATGCCACCGGCAAGCCGATTGCCGGCGGGACCACGCTGGTGGCGCTCGAAACCAAGGACAGCGCCGGGATCGACCGCGTACAGATGGAGACCAAAGCCGACGCCAATGGCAACTTTGTGTTTTGCCCCGTGCCGGCCGGCACCTACGACCTGGTGGCCGTGGCCGTGGATCAAAATAATGTTGCGTATGCCGCCACGGTGACGACGGACGTCACCAATGGGACGAGCGTCGGCAACGTGCCGCTGTACGCCGTGACCGCGCCGCCGGATACGGTCACGGGCTTGGCGACGAGCACGGGAGGCGGCGCCGCCGTCTCGGTTTTGGCCACGATTTCGGCCCTGCAGGCGGTCGGCGGCAGCGGCTCGACGCTCGTGATCGTGCCGCTGGCGCAGCAAGCCTCCTCCACGCAACCGCTGCAGACGGCGGCGAGCACGGCGACTCTTACCTGTCCCGCCAATTCCGATTGCGCCCAATACGCGCTGGATCTGCCCGTGGGCCTGCCCACGGTGGGCGCCTTTGCCGCGGGCGGCACCAACTACACACCGGCGGCGGCGGCAACCAGCGCCGACTACGTCGTG
>DATFDL010000326.1:0-30870 GCA_035252155.1 Pirellulales bacterium
CGTGCCCGCGTTGTCTGGGAAGATCGACAGGCCGTCGTTGAAGAGGGCGCCACCAAAGCCGTTGCCGCCATTGCCACCGGCTCCCCCGGCGCCGCCGAGGGCCTGGTTGTCGGTGAGCACGCAGTTGCTGAGGGTGAGAGCGGCTCCCCACAGATTCGCGAGGCCACCACCGAGTCCATCGGTCCCGTCGCCGCCGGCCGCACCGGCTCCGCCAATAGCCTTGTTGCCGGTGAAGGTGCTGTTCGTGACCGTGGCCATAGCCACGCGTTCGTTTTCAAGCCCGCCGCCAACACCGACACCTACGCTGATGCCGCCGCGGTTGCCGGCGCCGCCGAGGGCCTGGTTCCCGGTGAACGAGCAGTTACTCACATTCAAGATCACAGGAATGGTAAAAGAGAAACTGTCGATTCCGCCGCCGGCACCACGACCAATGACGAGGGTGCCACTGCCGCCCGTGTTATTGCTGCCTCCCAGAGCTTCGTTGTGGTCGAACGTGCTGTTCGTGACCGTGGTTGGCCCCTCAGTAGCCAGGCCCCCGCCAAAGGCGAGGCCGATGCGGCCTGAGCCGCTGGCCGCGGCGGCGCTGGCGTTGGAACCGCCTAGACTCTGGTTGTCGGAGAAGGTACATCCGCTAACGACGAGACTCCCACCGTCGTCGTTCGCTATGCCGCCGCCGGAGGCGATACCTACGATGAGAACGCCCGCGCTCTTGCCGCCGTTGCCGCCGTTGCCGCCGATCGCCTGGTTGTTTGTGAACGTGCTATTTTCGACGACGAGGGTATCAGCCTGACCGCCTTGACCTTCGTTATGGATGGCGCCGCCATTGGCTGCGCCGATTTCACCTGGACCTACCTGAATGACACCGCCGTCGGCACCGATTGCCTGGTTGCCGGTGAAGGTACAGCCGATGACCGTGGCGGTAACCCCGTGCTCAGCATTCCAAATGGCGCCGCCTTCGGCGTTGACGCTCGGGTCCGTGGCTTTGCCTATGGCTCGGTTGTCGATGAATGTGCTGTTGGTTGCTGTCAGGGCGCTGCCGGGCAGATTGCTGATGCCCCCTCCCTTAAGGGTGGCTTCATTGAACGACAGCACGTCGTCAGCAAGGGCCAGCGTACTGCTGGCGTTCAAGATCGCGCCCCCGCCGCCGCCGTTTTCATTCCCACCGCCGCCAGCCGTTTGCGCTCGGCCGTGGGAAAGGGTCAGGCCCGCGATGGTGACGACGAGCCCCTGGCTGACATCGAAGATCCGGTTGCTATCGTTGCCGCTGATGGTCAACAGGCCAGCGCCCGGCCCTTCGATGTTCAGGCTCTTGTTGATCGTTAGTTGGTCGCTGGTCAGCGTGATGGTCTGGCCATTCAGGCTGGGTGCGAACATGATCGTGTCGCCGCTCTTGGCGGCGGCGATCGTATCGCGCAGCGAGCCCGCCCCGCTGTCGAATGTGTTCAGGACGGTCAATGTGCTTAAAAGAGCGCGGTTCTCGAGGATCTCCAACTGCGGCACGAAGCGGTGCGCACGTGCATGGTCTCGGCTTCGCTTCCCAGGACGGCGAGAAATGAACCACATTGCGAGTGTCTCCGATTCAAGAGGTCGGTCTGCGATACAATGACAAGGCCATCACCCGGCGCGCAGACCGAGCGCCGAGGAGATGCGGGGGACGGTGTAAGTTTGCTTGCCGGCCGCTCCTATTTCATGAGAGCGTGATCAGCAAAGCGCAAAGACCCCAAACACGTCGTCGTTGCTGGTAGAGGCCGTGTTCCCGACGATGTCCGTGCTCGTGAACACGTCGAGGCAGGCGACTCCGCCGCTAGCGAAATAGGCGCCGCCGCCGATGCCCTGGCCGGCGCGGCCACCGCTGCCGGCTGCACCGCCGGTGGCCTGATTGTCGGTAATTGTGCTCCCGGTGACGGTGGGAGTGGCCGGCGTGCCGGCGTTCGACGGGAGGATCGACAGGCCATCGTTATAGACGCCACCGCCGAAGCCATTGCCGCCGTTAGCACCCGAGCCCCCGTTGCCGCCGATGGCCTGGTTGCCGGTGAGCGTGCAGTTGCTGACGGTGAGGGTAGAGCCGAGCAGATTGGCGATCGCACCACCCAGGCCATCGCCACCGTTGCCGCCGGCGCCTTCCGGGCCGCCGCTTGCCTGGTTGCCGGAGAACCTACAGCCAGTGATCGTGGCTGAGCCCGCGCCGGTGCCCACGACCGCGACCTGGTTCGCAAACGCACCGCCGGTGCCGGCACCAACGAACGCGCCACCCGTGTTATCGGCGCCGCCGACGGCACGATTGCCCGTGAACGTGCTGTTCGCGAGCGTCAGGCTGCCGGCGTTACGGAAAGCTCCGGCGATGCCCGATCCAAGCTGAACGGCATTGCTGCCACCCGTGTTGGCGTCGCCGCCCCGGGCCTCGTTGTAGGCAAACGTGCAGTTCGTGACCTGGGCTACGCCCTCGGGCCCGTTTTCCAGCGCGCCCGATTCACCAGCGCCGACCTTGCTTGCGCCGGTGGCGGCGGCGGTGTTGTTGGAACCGCCGATGGCCTGGTTGTGCGTGAACGTACATCCGCTCACGACCATGATGCCACCGCTCCAAATGCCGCCACCCGCGCTAGCGCCAATGTCGGTGGCAATCCCAGACCCCTTTGCCCCGCTGTTGCCGTTGCCACCAATCGCCTGATTATCTGTGAACAGGCTGTCCCTGACGGTCAGAGTGCCGGTGCTATTGATGGCGCCGCCACTGACGGTCCCCGCAAACGTGCCGCCGGACCCGAGGGAGCCGCCGTCGCCGCCGATGACCTTGTTGGCTGTGAAGGTGCACTCGCTGACGGTGGCCGATGAGTTCGCGTCCGCGACATTGACGGCGCCGCCAACGTTGTAACCGCCGTTTTTCGGACTGACGGCCTGGTTGCCGATGAACGTGCTGGCGGTGAGGACAAGGCTGGCGCCGCCACGAGCGCAGATTGCCCCACCGCCGCCCGAGGAGCCTTTGTTGCCAAGGTCTTGGTTGTAGGACAGTACGTCGTTGGCGAGGCTCAGGCTGCTGCCGGCATCCAGGATGCCACCCCCGTCGGCCCCGTTAGCCTGGCCGTGGGTAATCGTCAGGCCGGCGATAGTCACGGCGAGCCCTTCGCTAATGGCGAAGATTCGGTTGATGTCGTTGCCGCTGATCGCTAGCAAGCCAGCTCCGGGCCCTTCGATGTCCAGGCTCTTGTTGATCGTTAATTGGCCGCTTGTCAGCGTGATGGTCTGGCCGTCCAGAGTTGGGGCGAACGCGATGGTGTCGCCGCTCTTGGCCGCGGTGATGGTGGCCCGAAGGGAGCCGGGTCCGCTGTCGAGGTTGTTCAAGACGGTCAGGGCACTCAGCAAAGAGCGATCCTCAAGGACTTCGAGCCGCGGGACGAACGGGCGCCCACGTGCATAGTTTCGCGCTTCCCTCCGACCGCGAATTCGAGCAGTGAACCACATAGCTAGTGTCTCCTTTTAAAACGGAACGAATGCTGTTCTACGATGCGGTCTGCCGCTTCCTTTCCCAGTTCATCTCAATCACGTAGCCACGAAGTGCCCGCTATTTCTTTTGCGGAATCCATCGTGGCCATTGCGGGTCATCGTCCATGCGCTTCAAGAAGGCGCGAACCCACGGCCAATGCCAGTTGGCGAACACGCGGGTCGCGACACATTTGCGGAAATGGCCTTGAGCGGCGGTCCGGTCCCCCTCCGACAAGCGCGACAAGCCGACCACGAAGTGAACGTCGCTCACCTTGACCCGATCGTCCCCCGCGGCTTGCAAAAGCACGTCGGTGGTGATTCGGCCGCAGAGGTAATCCCAAAGCCTCAACCACCAGCCGTCGTTCCAAGTCAGGATTTTTTCCTTGGGCACCTGAAGGAAGGCCTGGCGCGCCTCCTGCGGTTTCCCCAGGTACAGGAGGATCAGCGGAGGGATCAACTGCCAACCGTCGCGGGCATTGGCCTGTTCCTCTTCGAAATTGGCCCGAGCTCGCGCAGGGCCATCTGGCAATTCGGCCAGAATGAAAGCCCGCTCGACGCGCTCCGTTCCCAGATCGCCCCCGGCAGTGCGACTGCGTTCGACGGCGGCATCCAAAGCTTTGGCGAACTCTCCGCGCCGGTACAACATGACCGCGCGACGGAATCGGTTACCCCGCCCGCTTAATTCGTAGGCGGCCTCCTCGTCGCCGACATACTCGAAATAATCAAAACATGCCTTGGCGGCGGAGGCCATCGCGGAAAACTGCTCAAGTTCCTTGACTGAGGGGCGGACCTGCGCCAGCATGCGGTCGCTGTCCTTGGACCGGCCCTTGGCATCGTAACTACCCGCCGCCACGAGATGAGCGAAGACACTTCGCTCCAAGACAAGCGGGTTTCCGGGCAGCATGCGCCTGGCCACCTGCGCATCCTCCAGGGCCAAATCGGCGTCTTCGATTTTCCCCGTGACCATGGCGCGATTCGCCCGAGCTTCCAATCGTGTGGCGCGAGCAAGAACAGAGTCATGCCGACGAATGCCTTCGTCCAGCGTCTGTAGGCCGCGATCAGGATGAAGGTACGTGTCGAGCAGACCTTTGAAGAGAAAATCTTCCGACGTGATAGGCGCCAGCGGGTCGAGTTCTCGGGATAACTCATTGAAACGGGGCAATTGAAAAGCATTCAGATAGGCCAGCGCCAGCATCGACCGCGCAGCCACTGCACTACCCTGGCCCACTGGGAGCAGTTTGCCTGCCTGTTCCAAATGCTCGATCGCGATGTCCATTTCGCCACGGTTGAAGGCGACCTGGCCCCGTAACAGGCGCACCTGCCCCGTCGATGCGCCCAGCAACTCGGCCTCGCCGATCGCCTTCTCGGCGCCGTCGAAATCGCCGCTCATCGCAGCCATCATCGCCTTCTCCAGAACATGCTGTTGTCGCTCCGCGCGTAATTGATCGTCGTGGGACTTCTGGTCAGCCAGGCGCTGCTGTTCGCTCCGATGTGCCAGGGTCCCCGCCGTCGCCAGCGCCATCATCGCCAGCACCAGCGCCATGGCGACGATAACAGTTGCCTTGTTGCGCCGCGCGAATTTACGAAAGCGGTACATCGCCGACGGTGGACAGGCCTTGATTGGCTCATCGTGCAGGTAGCTTTCAATGTCCCGGGCCAAGGCACTGGGTGTTTCGTAGCGCCGATTGCGGTCCTTCTCCAGCGCCTTCATCACGACCCAGTCCAGTTCGCCGCGGACCAGGGAGCTAAGTTTTTTCGGCTCCAGGCCGCGATTGGCCGCAATGGACGGCAGCTCCTCAGTGGTGCTCAGTCGCGTGCTTGGCTTGGGTGGATCTTCCTCGCGGATGATTCGTAGCATCTCATCTAGCGCCGCCCGGCGAAGCCGCTTCTTCTCGAATGGCGTAGTCCCGGTCAACAACTCGTACAAAAGCACGCCTAGCGAATAGATGTCACTGCGAGTGTCGATGTCCAGGGCGTTGAGCCTGGCCTGCTCCGGGCTCATGTACTCTAAAGTGCCGACAATTTGGCCGAATCCGGTAAACATGGTCATTTCGGTCAGCTTGGGACCGGTGGCCTTGGCCACACCAAAATCGATCACTTTGGCCACGGGTCTGTCGTCGTACTCGGCCACGAGCACGTTTGACGGTTTGAGATCGCGATGAATGATTCCATTTTGGTGAGCGTGCTGAATGGCCAGGCAAACCAACATGAATAACTCCAACCGCTGCTTCGGGGTCAGGTGGTGTTCGTCACAGTACCTGGTGATTGGCAACCCTTTGACGAGTTCCATGACGAAGAACGGCCGACCGGTGTCGGTCGCTCCGGCATCCAGGACCCGTGCGATGTTCGGATGGTCCAGGAGGGCCAAAGCGTGCCGTTCCGCCTCGAATCGGGCGATGACCTGGCGGCTGTCCATTCCCGGATTGATGACCTTAACAGCGACTTTTCGCTGGATTGGCTGTATTTGTTCGGCCATGAAGACGGTGCCCATGCCGCCTTCGCCAATCTGCTGCAACAATTTATAAGGGCCCAGCATGGTGCCGAGAGGCTCGACCGTCGCGCGGTCGATCGTTGGCGCCACCGGCCGCGCCTGCTCGTGAAAAGAGCCCATTTCGGCTTGTGCGCGGAGTAGCTTCTCGACGCCCGCTCGCAACGCGGCGTCGCCCGCGCACGCCTGGTCCAAGAATGCCGGCCATTCTTGGGGCGAATGATGCTCGATCGCCTGAAGGAAGATTGTTTTCACCGGATCGGTCGAATCGCTCATCGGTTGCCTTCCGCTGCGACAATGCCGCTCTATTAAATCAATGCGGAATTTGCCCGCGGTTTTTCTCACGAACGCGCGCAAAAAAATCCCGGACGAGGATTATGCTTCAGCATCGCACAACAGTTCGTTGCGCAGCCAGACCCGGGCATAATTCCAATGCCGATAGGCCGTCGCCGTCGAGACACCGGTGGCTTTTCCGGCTTCCTCAATGCTCATGCCCGCGAAGTAGCGAAGTTCAACCAGTTTCGCGGCAGCGGGGTCTTCTACAGCCAACTTCGCGAGGGCCTCGTCGATTGCCAGCAGTTGGTCGGGCGCCGCCGACATGGCCACGTCGATTGCATCGATATCGATTCTCGTAAGTTTACCGCCGCGTTTTTCGCACGCTTTCTCTCGCGCTCGGTCCACCAAGATGCGCCGCATTGCCTCGGCGGCAGCGGCGAAAAAGTGCCTACGAGAATCCCATTCGCGCGGCGCATTGGTATTCACAAGACGGAGAAAAGCCTCATGGACCAGCGCGGTCGCTTGAAGCGTCTGCCCCGGTTTCTCCTGGGCAAGCTTCTGGGTCGCCAGCCGGCGCAGCTCATCATAGACCAACGGCAGAAGGTATTCCGCGGCGTGCGGGTCGCCCTGCTCGATGGCAGACAGGATGTGCGTGACGTCGCTCATCGGTAGCCGTAGCGGAGGATGGCTTGCCTATCCGCCGAGTGAAAACGCGGCAAAGCGCGGCCCTACCGGGCGAAGCTAGCCGTTCCCCGCTACCAATGCAATGACGACCGCCGGTCAGGGGGGTGCCGCATTTTCCGCAGCGTCAATGTTATCGCGCATCCATTCGTAATAAAAGCGTGCGTCGCAGTCGTTCGGTCCCCTTTCTCATCTCGTCTCGAGACGTCTGGCGGAACGGCTACGACTCGGTTCTGGTCGGCCTTTGCCGGCCGCGCGATACATGCAAAGCCGGCATGGCGCTTGGCTCCTCGCCAGCGGCGACGTTTGCCGATGAGTTTACCGCCGCCCGGCTTTAAGGCGGCATTGCGCAGGCGGCCTCGATGTCACCACTGGATAACTGCAAGGTCAGCGATCTGATACCGTCCAGAAAAAGTTCAATAGCCGTCTTGTCGCCCCGACTGACGTAGACTGTCGTCTGAATCTCTTAATTGTCGACAGACGCGGCACGCAGCGTGGTCGACGATTCTCAAGACTCGGAAGCGCCACCGTCAAACGAGTGAGGTCCAGCATGACCCACGTGATCTTTGCGAGCCTGTTTTGCTTCGGTACCCTCAGCGCCATGGCGTGGGCCGATGATCCGGCTGCATGTCGTGCCATCATGTGCCGTTCCTGAAACTGAGTTCCTTGCGGAGCTGACGCCGCTGCTGACTGAAGACGAAATGAAGTCGCATCGGGAGACCGTGCTGAAGATTTCCGATCGGACGGTTGACATATACGATCGTGTTGGAGGCGGCCTCGAGGCCCTGGGCCCATTGCTGATCGCAAGTCAAGGGACTGCGAGTGTTCTGACCCAACCTGAATTTCGCGACGGCGTGATCGACCTGATGAGCCAGATTCAGTTGGCGGACGGCTCGTGGACGCCGGGCGCTCAGTTCACCGGGATGCGCCGCTGGACGCTTCCGACGGCGAATCAAGCGACCACGATGTGGACGACGCTCGCATTTGCCTCTTACGACACACCGGATCCGAAGAGATCTGCGTCGATTCAGAAAGCCATTGCTTATCAACGGCAACAGACACCGAATCCCGATAATCGCGAATGGCTGGCGATGAGGCTATTGTTTGAGCGTCGGTTCGGGTCGGCCGAGGATGTAGCGAAACTGCGTCAACAATTGCTCGATGCTCGGAACGGCGACGGCGCGTGGGGGTGGGAAAAAGGCGTACCTGGCGATGCCCTCACGACCGGCCTGGCGATCTACGTTCTGGCGAAGGTCCGAGCTGGCGATGACTCGTCCGTCTTTCGAGAGGCTCGCAAATGGCTGCTCGCGTCGCAGCAATCCGAAGGTTCCTGGCTGACTCCGGCCAAGAACTTCACGAAGTCCCCCGATCCCGAACGCCCGAAAGTTCGCGACGAAATCTACCACTACTGGGGCACCGCCTGGGCCGTTATTGGGCTGCTGGAAACGCTCAGAAAGTCGGGCTCTTGAAGTCGCTTTCACGACGCTGGGTAAAATCTGCAATTACGAATCAATCGAGTCTAACAGCATTCGATCGAATTGAGCGGCCGAGGATGAAGGGTACATGGCCGAATACTTGGCGAGCATGGCCGGATGCGCTAAAGGCTGCCGGACGGCGTTCGTGATAAAATCGGCTTCAAGGCGCCGCAGTGACCTTTCCTGGGCAAGCTTGCCGACGATGGAAATTCGCTTGGTGGCCGGCGATACTTGTTCGTGAAACTTCGGAGACTCTCGGAACCATGCTGAAACACTGGGTCACCGTCGCACTGGGCAGCGCAGTGCTCGCTTGTTCCATCGTTCGCTCTGAAGAGCAGCCCGCGGCCTGGCAGCCCGCGGCGGCGGGCAAGTATCTGGACCAGCGCGAGAACGCGTGGTTCGATTTCGATAGCCGCGGCGAGAGAGCGACGCGCTCGACGTGCGTCAGTTGCCATAGCGTCTTGCCGTATCTGCTGGCGCGACCGGCGCTTCGCAAGATTGCAGGCGGCTCGGAGCCGACCGAGCAAGAAGCCAAACTGCTCGCACAAACCCGGATGCGCGTCGCGAACTGGAGCAAACTCGATAGCGACGCCTTCGGGCTGTTTTACGACAGCAGCGACGAGAAGAAACAGCAGTCGTGGGGCACCGAGGCGGTCTTTAATGCCGCCATCTTGTCCTTCAACGACGGCGATCAAGGCCGACCTTCACCGAGTGAGATCGCGCGGCGGGCGTTTGCGAACTTATGGGCGACTCAGGAACGCGATGGCCGGCACAAAGGCTCATGGAACTGGCTAGATTTCAACGAACCGCCGTGGGGATGCCAGGAAGCCCGATATTTTGGGGCCGCGTTGGCTGCCATCGTCGTCGGCACGGCGCCGGGCTATTACACGCCCGGAACCGATCGAGAGGTCGATGCAAGCGTCGGACTGCTCAGCGGGTATCTGAAAGACAGGTTTGCGAGTCAGTGCCTGCACGACCAAACGTGGGCTCTCTGGGCCTCGGCCAGGCTCGAAGGAGTTTTGACAAGGTCCCAGCAAGACGAGGCGATCGAGCAGTTGCTTGGAAAACAGCGCGACGACGGCGGCTGGGCGTTGCCCTCGCTTGGCCCGTGGCAGCGCAACGATGGCACGCCGCAAGCGATGGTTTCCGACGGCTATGCCACAGGACTCGTGTTGCATGTTCTGCAAACGATGGGCGTGCCGAAAAGCGACCCAAAAATTGCCAGGGGTCTCGCATGGCTCAAGAGCAATCAGACGGCTGGCGGCGCGTGGCGATGCGCATCGGTCGTCAAACAGCGCGACCCAGCCAGCCACGTCGGCAAATTCATGTCCGATGCGGCCACCGCATTCGCGGTCCTCGCCCTAAGCCATTGAAGCCGCGGCGCCCCAAATTGGCAAGCACCGTTGGGAACTCGCGCGGTGGCGAACCATGCGCGACGAAGCGACCCCAACTCGCCCCTCGCGGAACGCCACAGAGGGCGTTCCCTACAGACGTCGAATGTCAATATCTCACACGGCGTCGCTGCTTGGCGCGAGGGCGAACACGCGGTCGTACGATTCTTGGGCCACGCCGCCGAGCCGCTGGGCCATGCGACGGTAGGCATCGAAACGATAATCCCAATTGCCCGACCGGGCAACCTGCTCGAGCCAGTCGCAAAGATGCACTCGCACCAGGTCGTCGTAATCGCTGCGCGAAAGCTCCATCGTCTCGCCGGTCTCGCGGTTGCGGATGTGGTAAGGCCCCTCGGATTCGAGTAAGGCGTCGAATGTCGAGCGATCCATCAGGCAGTTGACGTAGGCCAGCCGTTCGGCCCGCTCGCCGATCAAAGCCTGAATCTCCTGGCGGCGATCGAGCGGCAGCGACCATCGCCGAAACAGCTCAGTGCCATAAATCGAATGGAACAGGCCGGCCCGGCAGACGTCGCGCTCGCAACCCCAGGCTTCCAGATCGCGAAAGACGCCGATCAAATGTGCGAGAAAGCCTTTGGCCCCCGAGTGCGGAACATCTTCAGTGCCCAGTCCGCGCAAAAAATCGACCATCGAACGGTAAGCAGGATCCATCGTTGTTCTCCGGTTGCTGGGTTATGATTGGACCATTCCGGCGACGGTAAAGCCACCGTCGACACAGAGCGTTTGCCCGGTCACAAAGCTCGACCGGCTGTCGTCAAGCAGAAACATCGCCGCCGCGGCCACGTCGGCCGGGCTGCCGTAACGGTGCTGCGGCACCGCATCGGTCCACTTTACGCGGGCCTCGTCGGTGTGCATTTGCCGCACCAGGGGCGTCTCGATGGGGCCGGGCGCGATGGCGTTGACGCGGATGCCCAGCGGCGCCAGCTCGACCGCCATCACTTGTGTGGCCAACAGCAAACCGGCCTTCGAAGCGCCGTAGGCGACGCGCCCCGAGTTGGCTCGAATGCCCGAGACGGAAGCGATGTTGACGATCGAGCCGCGGCCGCGCTGCCGCATCTGGCGGGCGGCCTCGCGGGCCACCACGAAGTTGCCGATCAGATTCACTTCAAGGAATTTTCGGAAGAGCGCCGTGGATGTTTCGAGGCAATGCACGTCGGCCCCGATGCCGGCGGAATTGACCAGGCCGGTTAATGCGCCGATTTCTTCATCGCATCGCGCAATGAGTTGCCGCACAGCGTCCTCATCAGTCACGTCGAGTTGAAAGAAGTGCGCCGGCGAGGCGCGCTCAGCGAAGCGAGCGCGGGCCTGATCGAGATTCGCCCGATCGACGTCGGCGACGATGGCCCGCCAGCCTTGGGCGACGACAGCCTCGGCGATTGCCAGACCGATGCCCGAGGCGCCGCCGGTGATGATAATATTGTGTTCCGCAGCCATCGTAAGCGACGCTCCGCGCCCCGTGGATCGGACATTATCGTTGTATCCTCGTGGAGCGCTTTCTGCCACCCGCCGACTGCGGCGGGCGGGCGTGCGATTGGTAGCGGCCAGAATTCTCACGAATTCTGCTACTCAGCAACCCGTGCGGCAAGGGCGGTTAAATCGACGATCTCGGCACCGCCGTGGGCCTGATGAACCAGATCGCAAATCAGGCGGACCGATTCAAACTCCGGATCCTCCACGACCAAACACGAGGGATGCGCCAAAAAATCGAAGACGCTCTTCGTTTCGATCGCCCACTCGACCGCCCGGCGAATGGCTTCGAGAAAATCGGCCCGCCGCCAGCGGCCGCTGCGAAACGCCGTGACGTCGCTGATGGGACTCATCGGCACTTCCACCAGCCCGCTAGGATAGACAAACGGCTGCGCTGCGCGCTGGGCCGCCAAGATCGACTCAAATACCCGCGGCGGCGGGGATGCGCCATCGAGCATATTGTCGTGCGCGGGGTATTTGCTGCTCACCCAGCGATAGCCCAGCGAAAGCAGCATTTCTTGAATCCGTGGATGCGGCGCCAGGCCCTCGGCAAATCCGCCGGGCGTGCGAAAGCCGATTTCGTCGATGCCGGCACGTTGCTTGAGCGCCAGCCGCGTGAGCCGGATGTTATCGGCGATGACCTCTTCAGCCGAGCGTCCCGCGACCAGCCACCGGGCGCGGCGAAAACGGAACTGGGTTTCCTCGGCGGTGGCGGCCGTGACGTTCACGTGGTCGTAGGTGTGGTTGCCGATCGAATGGTCGGCGGCCAGCGACTTGAGCCACTCGACATCGGGCTGTTCGAGCACGCGGCCCACGCAAAAGAAGTGCATCCGCCCGCCGGCTTCTTTCACCAGCCGGCCGGCCTCGACGGCGTATCGCTTGGTCGGCTCGTCGAGATTGCCTTTTTCGTAATCCCAGTGCGTCATGCCGCGGCGCGGATAATCGCGGCTCATCTCCAGATCGAAGGTGATGGCGATCTGGGCCCGCTTCGGCGGTTCGTCGCCGCGTGCCAATCCAGCGGCGCCCGCGGTGATCGCCGCCGCGGTCTTGAGCCATTGGCGGCGAGAAGATTTGCCAGCGCGTGTGCTCCGGCACTTTCCGGTTTTGACTTTTGCATTTTGCATTTTGACTTCTTAGGCGGAAGTTGCCGAATGGTGGGACTCGCAAGCTCGTCCCACCCTACTTGCTCCGTGCCGGTCCGCGAGGGGCGGCGCGGACACGAATCGCAGTTTACGGAACCGCACGGAGTCCGTTCCCTACAGACCCGAACGCTCGCTGTGCCCAACCTCGCGCGGGCGGATCCACGATACCTGCGTGATCAAATGATCGAGCGAGGCGAACGAGATGTGGGCGTTGGTGGCGTAGCGGGGCGTGTTGTTGGCGGGAAACGTGGCCAACGTGGCGTCGCCCACTAGAAACACATTAAAGTCGCGCGCGAGATTCTGATAGCCCGCCGTAGTGCGGCAATAGCACATGTCGGTGCAGTAGCCGGCCAGCAGCACATGCCGGATGCCCTGCCGCGTCAAGAACTGTTTCAGCGGCTGGTAGCCCGGCTCGTCGTAGATCAGCACGTCGTTCGGATCGACGTCGATGGCGCGGGTGACGGGAATGGGCAGCTTCCAAAATCCTTCGTGATTGTAGCGCGCCGAGGAATCGAGCCCCGGAAACTGCTGAAAATAATCGACTACTGGCCGATCGGCCGACAGCTTGATCGCCTCGTCCAGCGGCTCACCACGGTAATCGAACGAGCGGAGCTTTTCGTCGAGCTCGCGAGCGCCTTGCCGCCGTTCTTCGGCGGTCGGAGTGTGCGAGAACGAGCGGTAAAGCTTGTGGCGAATGGCATCTTCCGGGCCGGGCAAGCTGTACATCACCAACCCGACCCGTCCGCGGAGCGATTTCAAAAATGGGTCGATTACTTCGCGGGTGTGTCGCGCGGAGAGATGGTTCTTTTCGGGCGTGCAGAAATCGGCGACGCCGGCCGGCTCGGGCGTGTTCCAACCCTGGCCGTCGTCGACGCCCCAGGGATGCACCACGATCACGGCGGTCTGGCTGGCCCGCAAGCGGTTCGGCATTTCAATAACGCCCCGCGCGTTGTACGAATATCGCCAGGCGCGGACATCGAGATCGCCGTCGTCGTCATCGACCAGCCGTGGAGCTTCGTAGCGCGTCGTCTCTTCGACCGGCTGGACGAACTCAGGATAATCGGCCAGCAACGGCGACGGGTCGACGATCCGCGTAAGCCGGTTGGAATAGATACGTCCCGGCGGCGAGGGCGTCTCATCGGCGGCGGGCGACCGGGACGCGCGGCACAGAACCATTGCAACGGCCAGACCGGCGACACAACAAGAGCGAAACGAAGGTGGGCGATGATTCATGGTGCGGTGGTTAAATGGAGTTCGCAGACGTCGAAATTTGCCACACTAACCCGAAGCGCAAGCGAGGAAAATCGGGACGTTCACATGGCCGCCTCGCTGGGGCATCGGGTTCGTGTAGCCAGCATGAACGCGGGAATAAAACACGTCGCTGTGTTATCTTCACTACAGAAGACCATCGCTTGCAAGCCCCTGGGCCCATCCAGCGCGGCAGCCTCACCGATCTCCTTGCTTATGGAGCCGCTCTCGACTGCTGGCCAGGAATCCTCCGAACCAGCCGCTCTCGCCAGGGGCGGCTGGCGACCGCAATTCGGTCTGCGCTGGCTGCTGGCGCTCACCGCCTGGGTGGCCGCGATCATGGCCTTGGTCGTGAGCAGCCTGAACTCTTTGGTTATGTCGGCGGTCGGTTTTTCGCTGGCCGCTCTCAATTGCGCCGGTAAGCTGACCATGTTCCAATCGGCCGCAAACCACCGCCGCGCGGTTGGGCTGGCTTGGCTGTTGTTGTTGGCGTCGTTGGGATTGCCCGCGGTGCGGGGATGCGGTAACGACGCCGTGCCGGGCTACAGCGCGGCGGCCGTGGCATGCAACTATCAGGTGCGGCCCCCGGTCGATCAGCCGATTGAGACTTGGGCGGCGGCGTATGTCGAATTCACCTGGCTCAACCTGGCAAACTTGCTCTTGATTCTTTCGCCGTTATTCATCCGTCGTGTGGAGCGCGGTCAAGGCCGCCACTATGGCGCCTTGCTCGCTTTGGCGTGTGCGGTCATGTGGTGTCTGCCGATCGGCGAGAGGCCGGGCACGCTGCTGATCGGCTATTATGTCTGGTGCTTGGCCGGACTATGTTTGCTGGCGAGCATTCGCCTGCGCTGGCCGACGCTGCTGGCAATGGCGGTCTTGCCCTTGGCGAAATGGTTCTTGATGGGTCGCTGAACGAATACAATGCAATCGATGACAATCTTCGACACCGCGAGGCCGGCTGTTTTCGTTCGAGCGGCGATTGCCGCCGTGGTCGTCATTCTCGCGATTGAATGCTCGGGGCAACAACCACAATCGAACCATCGAAGGCCGACGAAGCCGACGGCAGCGGCCTTCGATGTTCTGCTGCGCGGTCCGATTCACGAAGGCTTCGCTCAGCCCGCTGTGCTTGATGCGGCGGAGCCCCTTCAGGTGCCGAAGCAGCCGCCCCCCGCGCTGCGCGAGTTTCCGCCGGCGATTCGCCCCGCCGCCAATCAGACCGTTTGGCTGCCGGGCTACTGGGGCTGGGACGAGGAACAAGACGATTTCGTTTGGGTGAGCGGCGTGTGGCGCGTTCCGCCGCCCGGCATGCGCTGGATCCCCGGCTACTGGTCTGCGCGAGACGACAAGTTCGCCTGGACGCCGGGCTTTTGGTTTGCGACAGAGGCGACTCGCTTGCAGTATTCGTTCAATCCGCCCGCTCACCCAAAGCCCGAGACTGAGCAGCCTGCCGCGGCGCCGAACCAGTTCTATGTGCCCGGCTATTGGGCGGCGGCGGGTGACAAATATATCTGGCGGCGTGGACATTGGGCGAAGTTTCACGAAGGGTGGGTCTGGATGCCCACACGCTATGCGGCGACGCCGGCCGGCAGCGTGCTCCTGAGAGGCTACTGGGACTATCCGCTGGCGCGGCGAGGCGTGTTATTCGCGCCAGTGTCGCCGGCAAAAGGATCGGAGCAGCCCGGCACGTTTACACCCGAAGTAACCTTGGACGCACGCAGACTTAGCGAGATTCTCTTCACCTGGACGGCGTATGGCCATTATTGTTTTGGCGACTACTTTGGCGACCGTTCCACGAAACGAAAGATTCGAGCGTGGTTTGCCGTGCCCAGCGATCCACTCTTCGCCTATGAAAACTGGGTTCGCAGCCGCGTTCGTGCGGGTTGGCGCGAGTCGCTGGTGAATCGCTATCGAAGGCTGCAAAAAAATGCTGATTTGCGACCATTGCGGCGGTTGGGCGATGCAACCACGCCCAATGCGCCGCTCGGTCGTGAACTGGCGGTGCCGCTCGACCAGTTGTTCCGCGCGTCCGATTCGCCACTGCCATTGACGGCGCTTTCGTACGAGGCCCGTTCGAGCGCCGCTCAAGCGGCCGGCTCGATCGCACTGTTAGCCACCGCGCGGGCCAAGTTCGAAGTGGCGGCGTTAGACGAGCCGGCGGCCGGGCGGCCCATGGCGATGGCGCTGCCAATGCCCCTCGTCCAAGCACCTGCAAAGAGCAATGTGCCGCGGGTCGGAACCACCGGTGAGTACATTCCCGGAGTGCAGTCGCGCGAGGTGCCGGGCTTTGGCCGACGAACATTGCCCGGCATGGCGGGGCGCAATATGCCGGGAGTTGACACCACGGCGCCGGGCGTAGTCGGTCCCGGTGTGTCGCCCGGCGCCGACACGCGCACGCTGCCCGGCGCCAAGCTGACCAAGCCGCAGGTTCCTCAACGCCCATAGCAGCGGAATTTACTGCGTTGTCGTAGAATGGAATTCATTCCGCCCTTTGCTTTACAAGCGCGCCGTCTGGACACTAAGATCCGTTAACCTCACGCGCCACGGATCCTGCCTCTTTTATGTATCTTCCTCGATCGCGCCGCGCCGCGTTAGCCTGCGCCCTTTTTATTGTGCTCGGCTTGCTCTCGCCGGCGATCGCCGATCAACCTGCTACGAAACAGCGCCCGCCGGTGCGAATCTCGGACGAGGCGCGGCGGATTCACGCGGCGGCCCTGTTGATCGACGGACATAACGACCTGCCCTGGCGGCTGCGCGAGCTGCACGGCGGAGCGCTCGACAAGTGCGACATCGCCCAGCCGCAGCCGAAGCTGCACACCGATCTCGCGCGGTTGCGGCAGGGCGGCGTCGGCGGGCAATTTTGGTCGGTCTATGTGCCGGCCGAGACCGACCGGACCGGCACCGCCCTGCGAGACACCCTCGAACAAATCGACTTGGTTCATCGCCTAATCACCCGGTATCCCGACACGCTGGAGCTGGCATTGACGGCCGACGACATCGAGCGGATCCATGGCGAAGGCAAGATCGCCTCGCTGATCGGCGTCGAGGGCGGGCATTCGATCCAGGCGTCGTTGGGGGCGTTGCGGCAGCTTTACAAGCTGGGCGCTCGCTATATGACGCTCACCCATGGCGACACGCTGTCCTGGGCCGACTCCGCCACCGACGATCCACAGCACGACGGCCTGACCGAGTTCGGCGAGGAAGTGGTCCGCGAGATGAACAGGCTGGGAATGCTCGTCGATATCTCGCACGTCTCGCCCGACACGATGCGCGACGCCCTGCGCGTCTCGCGGGCGCCGGTGATCGCCTCGCATTCGTCGGCGTACGCCGTGGCCCCGCACCCGCGCAACGTGCCCGACGACGTGCTGAAGCTGGTGGCCGAGAACGGCGGAGTAGTGATGGTCAATTTCTTTTCGGGCTTCGTGGTGCCTGAATCGGCCCGGGCGGCTGCTCAGTTCACCGCCTTCCGGCAAGAGCTCAAGGCGAAGCATACCCCGCCAGCCGAGTTCGAGGCGGCCGTCGAACGTTGGCAGCGCGAGCATCCGCTGGTGGCGGGGACGGTCCATACGGTAGTTGACCATATCGACCATATCGTCAAGGTGGCGGGCATCGAGCACGTCGGACTAGGATCCGACTTCGATGGCGTGCCTCGCTTGCCTGAGCAATTGCACGACGTTTCGTGTTATCCCTACATCACCCAAGAGCTGCTCAATCGCGGCTACAGGGAAGCGCAAATCCGCCAGATCTTGGGAGGCAACATTCTACGGGCGTTGCGGGGCGCTGAGCGTGCGGCACTGGATGCCCGTGGGTAAGGCCGCAAGCGCCGGCACGAGAATCGCAACGATTGTGAGATTGACATTTCGCCGAAGGGAGGAAGCCATGGGTTCATCACGTATCACCCGCACACTGCCTGGTTGGACAGCATTTTCAATTGCGGCAATGGTGAGTTGGCTCTGCGCAACCGATGCTGAGGCAGGCCCCATGCGCCGGATGTATCGGCGCGCGAGTCGCCCCATGATCTATAGCGCGGCGCCGTCGTACTCCGCGGGCAGTTATGCCCCCACGAGCGGCTATTACGGCCCCCCGATGCCGCCGGCGAGTTTTTCCGGGTATGGCGCGTATGGACCGCAGTACGGCGCATTTGGTCCGGAGGGGCCGGTCGCTCCGCCCTCGCCGTATTACTTCTTTTCGGGCATCGTGCGACCGGGATTCGGACCGCCCTGGGCCCGGCAGTTTCCTGGCGTTCCTGGCGGGGCAAACGCGCCGCCGACCGCGACCGAGAATCAACCGCCTCCGGATCGGGTCGAACATGAAGAGCAGATTTCCGATGAGGCGTACATCAGCGGACTCTATCGCGACCTGCTTGGCCGTGAGGCTGACGAGCCGGGTCTGACGGCGTGGGTGAATGCGTTGCGTCGCGGCATGTCGCGCCGGGCCGTGGCGAATTATTTCCTCAACAGCCGCGACCGCGTGCGCCCGCGACCCGCAACTGCGCAAGCCGAGCTTGCGCCTCGTGGTGAGAAGCCGGGGCCTGATATCGAAGGCAATCCGGCTAAGCCGGGCTTGATCGCCGAACCGGCGATCGCGGGATCCGCTCCGCGCTCTAACCCTGAACCTGAAGGCGCCCCGTCGATCTCAGAGTCGCCCGACGAAGAGGACGCTCGGAATATCGAGTCGCCGCCCGAGGAAGTGCCCGCTCCGGCGCCCGACGTCACGCCCCAACGGGGACGCGCTTTTTAGCGCCGTAGCAGCATCTTGGGATTAGCCGGGCGGCTTCCCTATCGCGCTGTTTGGTCGATGACGTAAAACTCCAGCCGCGTGCCCCGCTTGCGAACGCCGAAAGAAGTTTTGGCGATGGCCAGGATGTTGCGCCCTCGGTAATCGCGCTCGAGCGCCAGCAGTTTTTTCTCGAGGTCCGCGGAATAGAACTGGACGACCAGGCCGCTCGCCGCCGCCACGCCCGATCGCTTCAAAAGCTCGCGGTCGGCCTCTTTCAACTCTCCCTTTTGCCACTGAAGCCAAAGACGCCTCTCGTCGCGGTTTTTTCCGGTGCGGACATCGGGCGAGGGACGCGAGAAATTCCTAACGTACTTGGTTTCGCCGATGCCTATGATTCCCAATTCGATTCCGGCGTCGTCCAAATGCTGAGCGTATTCGTCGAATGTCATATCGGGGTAGCGAATCTCCCATCGTTGGTAAAGCGGCCGAGGTCCGACTCGGTTAGATACGATGAGTATTTCCTCTCCGTTGGGGACGCATGTCAGGTCGAGATCATTCAAAATCAGCTCCAATGCCGATTTCAAGGTGATGCCCTTGACCATCCTTGTCACTGGTGTGTCGGTGCCGACGCCAACCAGCTCCAGGCTCTGCAGATCGAGACGGATGACAACGTCATGCTTTTCGCGCAAATAGGCCATGACCTCCGAAAGCGGCTGGTCGGTAAAATCGACGTCAGTTCGCTCGCCAAGAACCTCCGCGAGTTTTGGCGCAAGCGTATCGCCCTCCGCTGCCAAGGGGAGATCGACGACGATCGCGGGCAGAGGATCGGCCCCGATCAGCAGTACCTCATGCCGAACGTCCATCGCCAATCCCAGTGGCTTAAGGATTGCTTCTAGTGCCTCGCGAAGGGTGACTCCGGCCACACTGAACGTGACGGAAGTGCCCAGATTGACGCCCGCTTTATCGGCGGATCGCCGGTCGAATTGAATCGAAATGCCGTGCTTATCGCTTAGATAATCGAATACATCACGGAGCGGTAGATCGCGGACGTCAATCTCGGTTCGTTCGTCGAGCGCTTGGAGAATTGCCCGCACGCTTTTCGTCGTGCGTGGCAGAATACGCAGCAAATCGAGCGGGGTAACCCGCGTTCCGTCGGTTTCTATCCGCTCAAGCCGGGGCAGAGCGTGCAATTTCGCCAGTCCGTCAGCCGAAATTCGCGTCTCTGACAGGTCGAGGTGGCGTAGCCCGGCGAGCGGTGTCAAGTGCGCGAGCCCTTCATCGGAGATCGCGGCGCCGCTCAGGCCAAGCACTTCCAGCCGTTGCATTCCGGCAAGATGCACCAGGCCGGCGACGGTGACCTTCGTGCCGTCGAGCCGCAGTGTGCGTAAGTCGGTCAGCCGGGCGAGCTTCGCCAGCCCAGCATCGGTCAAGATCGTTCCGCGCAGATCGAGAAATCGCAAGCCGGTCGCCTGCGCGATGCGGGCGGCGGAGGCGTCGCCGACTTTCGTGCGCGCCAAATAAAGCTGTGAGAAATGGTCGAACCGTCCTAGCCGCTTGAGCCCTTCGTCGCCGACGCCGGTATCGCCGATGTCGAGGACGCACAGCTTGGCCAGCCGCGCCAGATGCGCCAGCCCGGTGTCGTTGACCAGGGTGGCGTTGAGCCGAATTGATTGCAGGCCCTGGCAATCGCTCAAATGCGCAAGCCCCTCGTTGCCCACGTTCGTTTCGCCTAAGCCGAGATCCAAGAGCCGCGGAAAGGGCGCCAGATGCGCCAAACCGGCATTCTCGATCGGCGTACGATCGAGAAACAATTGTTGCAGGTCCGGCAGCGCGGCCAGCGACTTTAGCCCGCTGCCCGCGACCTTGGTTCCGTCCAACGACAAGGTCGCCAGTTGCGGCAAGGCCGTGAGGTCGGGCAACCCCTCATCGGTGATGCGCGTCTGGTCGAGCCAGAGCGCCCTGAGTTTCGGCAGGGAGCGAAGTTGCTTCAAATCATCGTCGGCGACGTCGCTTTGTGAGAGGAAAAGCCGCTCGACTTCGGGCAAGGCGGCCAGCTTTGGCAGCAAACGTGCGACGCCGCTCACTGAGTTGAGTTGCACATTGATGAATTCGTGGTGCGGGGCGAACAGGTCACGCGTGTCGCCGCCGGCAGCCGCAAGTTTTTCGAGATCAGGGTACGCGGCGCCGCCCGCCGCACGGATGGCTTGCAGCGCCGCCGCGCGATCGTCCATCGGCGGCGCTCCAAACACCTCACCAATTGGCATGCAGAAAACGAGGGCAAGAAGTACGGGGCCGCAACGCTTGCTTGGGATCGTTGAAAAAGTCATGCGTGCCATCCTCGGTACGTATCCGACGTCGTGAGAAGTTAGGCTGCCAACGCCAGTTCCCGCCAGAATTCTCACGAATTCTGCTACGCAGTTACCGCCAGAATTCTCACGAATTCTGCTACGCAGTTACCGCCAGAATTCTCACGAATTCTGTGCTACGCGGGCTCGGCGGCTCGTGGCAGGGCTGCTGAGTAGTCAAGGCTAGGGTAACTCGCGTAAGCGAAGGTTGCGAAACTCGACGGGCGAACCTTCGGATTCCAGACATAAGTATCCGCTGCGCGGATCGCAGTTGGTGCCCCCGGAGACTTCCTCGCCGTTGACCCACAGCCGCACTTCGCCGTTGATGCAGCGAACGTAGTAGTGGTTCCACTCGCCCACACCCTTGCTGAGCTGCTTGCGTGGAAAGCTGCGACTTCCGTTGGGGGACGTCGGCGGAAAGGGCGTCATCTTGGCCGGCCCGGTTGGGAATACATCGCCGTGCGTCGTGAACCAATCGGGCTTCTTGCCTTGTTGTTTTTCGTACTGTTCGGCGTAGCCGTGGTCGAGCACCTGCACCTCGATGCCGTGCGGCAGTTGGCCGGGCTTCAAGGCATCGAGCGACTGCCGGCTGCCCCAGACAAAAATGCCCGAGTTGCCGCCCGAACGCAAATGCCGCCACTCCGCCACCAGCTCGAAATTGGTGTACGGCTTTTGGCTGCGAATCACGCCGACGGGTTTGCCGGTGCATTGGGCCAGGCCTTTCTTCCAGGTCCAGGTATCGGCGTCGCAGTTGACGTTGACGAAGTCGTTTTCGCCGAGCGCGCGCCAGCCGGGGCCGTCGCCGTCGATCACGGCCTTGCGCAGCGGCGTGTCGTCCTCGGCAGCCAATGCAGCGTTAAGAACGCCGGCGATGCCTAAGACGAGCGACACTACGCGGAGAGAAACGGTGGTTTTCATGGGGCAATCCTGAGAGCACGTTGATACCTCATATATCTCGCCGCACCGCTTCCGTCCAGACTTGCTACCACTTACCCGCGGCCACCTCACGAATGACATGCTCGATTCCCTCGACCACGCGAGCCATACGCTCGTAATCGAGCGTGTCGGGCGTGTCGCCGGCCCGGTGATAGTTCGGGTTTCGAAAGACCGCCGTGTCGGTGATCATTACGGCTTGATAACCCTCTTGCCAGAACGACCAGTGGTCGGACCAGCCGACGCCCGGCACCACATTTGGCACGGCGCCCGCCTCCGTCGGGAACTTCATATTCTGCCGTAGCGAGGTCAGTACTCGATGGACCAACGGCCGAGAACCGACGTTACCGACCACGCCGACAAAGTTGCCGACGGAGGGATACACCATGCCCAGAGGCGGAGGGTAGCGCTGACTCTCGGCGTCGTCGCTGTAATAGCCGAGCGTCTCGAGGCTCAACACGCACACCAGGTTTTCATCTCGCTCGCGCGAGCGATGGGCGTAGGCCCACGACCCCATGGTCGGCCGTTGAAAGTAGGGCGGCTCTTCGTTGGTGAACGCCACGACCTCATACACCTGGCGGGAGACATCGTAACCGGCGGACCGCAATTGCGATTCAATGTGCCTGGCGGCCTTAATCAGTTGCGGATAACGCCGCAGGTTGCGCTCGCCGATGTCGCCAGCTAGTCGGACGACGTCGCGTCGCAGCTCCTCGGCCAGAGTGCCCGCCTCCGGAGCCAACGGCGGCAATGGCCCGGCGAAGCTTTCGCCCGGCATCCAAAACATCGCTCGCCAGGCCACCGCCCCGCCCAAGCCAAGGACAACCACGATGATCAGAGTGATCTTAAGCCGTCGCCGCCATTTTCGCGGCGGCTTGGGAGGCGGTGCCTTTTCGACTGCCATGCAGCGCTTTCTGGAAGAATTTGGGTTTATGTCCACCTGCCGAGTTTACGCGATGCGAGACGGCCTGGAACGCCATCCTCTGTTGGCCCAACAGCCAATTGCCACCGGGGTCAGCCCGACCGCCCCTCCCGCGGCACTCCGGCGTCGGAAAAACCCCTACCATGCATTTTCCTTGACTTCCCCGCGGGCGAAGATTTAATGGAACTTAGCTCTTCCACAACAGTTGTGCGCGATGGTCCACCTACGGGCAAGCTAGCGCCTTGCAAGGCGCTCGGGTGACACATCAGCCATCGTCGTCAACGAGGGGCGATACGGGCCAGGCAAAATGGGGTATCTAGGCGGTTTTTGTGTTGCGGACCAATCGGCCGGCATGGAAAATTAAGGTTCGTCCGCGCCGCACACGCTCGCCTGCCGTGGCCGTGGGAATTTGAGTTGTTTCTAGGAGAATAGTCCATGGGGATGTGGCGTTCGCTCCACCCTTTTCATACTGCTTCTGGTCCCTCGCGCCGTTCGACGGCGGGTCGACGACGCTCGTCGCGCGCCGAGCGCCAACGCCGCGCGCGCCGCGTCAGGTCGCTCGAACGCTTTGAAGAGCGGTTCATGCTCAATGCGGGGCCCGAGCTGATTTCGATTCTGGCCAACAACGGCGACGTCGTCTATGCGCCCTTTACCTCCGGCCAGGTGCCTAGTCTGCACACGGCCCCGCGCGAGCTCGATCTGCTGTTCAACCAAGGCGCCACGATTGACCCCACCACGCTCGGCGGCATCGAGGTGGTCAGCGCCGGGGGCGACGGCAAGCTCAACACGGCCGACGACGTGCCGATCGCGCCCGGCTTTATCGGGCTGGGCAGCCAACCCAACGAGGTGGTGCTCCGCTTCGCTCAGTCGCTGCCCGACGATTTGTATCAAGTGACCCTGGTCGGCAAAGGTCCGCAGGCCCTGACCGACAGCAACATTCCGCCCGATCCGTTCAACAGCGGCAACCCGGCCCAGGCCAATCTACAGGTGGCCTTTAAGGTGGACGCGGGGCCGCACGTGTTGTCGGTGGTTCCTGAGCCGGTGCGGTTCGATCCCTCGACGGGTCTGCTCGCCCAGGCGAACAACGAAATTGACGTCTATTTTGACAAGGCCATTCAATCGCTGCCGCAAGCGTTTGGTCAGCTCGATCCCCAGTTGTTCCAGCTCATTTACACGGCCAACACGGCGACGACGACCGACGATATTTCGCTTAACCCCAGTTCGGTCACGTTCGATTCGGCCACGAACAAGGCGACGCTGCTCTTCAGCACGCCGCTGGAGGCGATCGGCAGCGGCTCGTTCCGCCTGCGGATCGGCAACGACCAGAACGTCAGCGGCGATCGGGCGTTAATGACTCCCACGGTAGTGTCGGTTTCTGAGCCGACCGGAGGCACCTACAGCACCGCCACGACGATTCCATACAACAACGGCAAGCTTGACCAGAACCCGCTGCAAGACAATCAGATCATTCTGTCGTCGCAACTGGGCGCGGATCCCATCGATCCCGGCCTGAGCTATCCGGGTGGCAATTTCGGACCGGGCGTCCGCAATGTGCCCACCCAGCAACACATCGATTTGAGCACGGCCGTCCTGCCGGCGCAAACGCACGGCACGATTCCGACGATCACCTATAACTTCCCCGACGTCTATACCAGCACGCAGGGCACGGGGCCGCTGCACAACGTCATTACGCCCGACGAACGGACGCTCGCGCGCGACATCTTTCAGCTCTATAGCTACTACCTGGGCGTGCAGTTCCGCGAGGTGAGCAGCACGGATCTGGGCGCTGCCGACATGGGCATCGTCACGGGCGTGGTGCAGTCGGTAAACCCCAACGCGCCGTCATCGCTGGCCGCCGACAACGGGCAATCGACCTATGGCAGTCAGCACGGCTATCTGGCGGTAATGAACGCCAGCACCTTCAACAATCAGGCGACGCCCTACGGCGGCGCCTGGTTTCAGGCTGCCATGCAGCAAATCGGCCACCTGCTGGGGTTGGGCAATGACGCCGAAGGCCCGCCGGGCACCATCATGGGCCTGGGGTTGAACGACCCCGCCACCGGCCAGCCGGCCGAGCCCGTCTTCCCCGGCAACGCCGACATCCTGCACGGGCAATATCTCTACCGTCCCCAAAGCGACAACGTCGACCTCTATACATTCACCGTGTCGACGGCCGGCCAATTCAGCGCCGAGACGATCGCCCAGCGGCTGGTTTCGAGCGTGATCAATCTGCCGCAAACCGGTTCGGCCGCGGTGGGCAACGCCGTGGTCGACGGCAGCACGTTTTCCGTGAACGACGGCGTGCATGCGCCAGTGACTTTTGAGTTTGCGGCGGATGGCCGCACGGTGACCGACGGCAATTTGCCGATTGCCTACAACTCGACCGACACGGCCCAGCAAGTGGCCGCCGACGTGGCCGCCGCGATCAACGGGGCGACATCATCGGGCAGACTAGCGACGCAAGCGACCGTCAATGTCAATCAGGTAATGCTCAGCGGCATGCCCAAGCTGACCGCGGGCGGCGGCAATCAGGGTCAGGTGAGCTACGGCCAGCAGCCGAGCGAGTTGAACAGCGTTCTGACACTCTACAATCAGACCAACGTCATTCAAATCGCCGACACGGGCTCGAACGCCTCGGGCCAGCCCAACGGCATCGGCACGACACTCTACGGCGCCACGTTTACACTCAACGACGGAGTGCATCCAGCCGTCACGTTCCAGTATGCCAAGCCGTGGGAGATTGATTTCACCGGCGACACCGGCGCCAGCGTCGTGGGCGACACCTTGTCGGTGACGCAAGGCACAACGACCAATACTTTCGAGTTCACGACCAACACAGTCGCGGTGAAGAACGGCAAACTGCCGGATGGCAATTACGCAATCCTGGTGTCGCCGACCGCATCGGCCCAGGCCTTGGCTTCGGCCGCCGCGACGGCCATTGACGCGGCCAGCGGCGCCAGCTCCGGCCGGGCCACCGCCGCCGGCAATGCCTTGTTTATTACACTCTCGACGACGAGCCAATTGGTTTCGTCGCCGAACTTCACGGTGCAAGGCCCGGGCAACGCCGCCGGCAATGTTCCGGTCGAGTTCCCCTCGACGGCCAGCGCGCACGACGTGGCAGTGGCCATCGCCAACGCAGTCAATAGCAACACGGCAACCAGCGGGCTGAACGCCACAGCCAATGTGCAGTTCGAGCAGGTGGTGCTGGGCGGACCGCTCACCGTCTCGTCGAGCGGCAACTCCGGCCAGGTCACCTACAGCGTGCAGCGCCAGGTCGTCTCGCGCAACGACGACTATTTCGGCACCGATTCGTTCATGCGGATGGACCTGGCGCCGGGCATTTACTACGTCGCGGTGACGAGCACGGGCAATACGCAGTTCGACCCGAACGTGGCGGGCAGCGGCTCGGGCGGCACGACGCAAGGCCCCTACGACCTGAAGCTCGACTTCACGCCCGCCAGTCAGGCGCTGAAGACGCTGACCGATACGGATGGCAACCCGCTGCACGGCAATTCCGACGGCACATCGGGCGGGGCCTACGACTTTTGGTTCAACGTCGGCACGACCATTTTTGTCGACAAGACGCCCCCGCCCAACTCATCGGCCTCGGGACGGCCGCTCGGCTCGGTCTCCAACCCCTTTACCAATCTCGCTCAGGCGCTGCAGGTGGCGGCCAACCGCATCGTAGCGCCGTCGGGCACCGCGACGCTCGCCGGCCAGACGTTCACGATCAACGACGGCACCAACACGCCGGTGACGTTTGAGTTTGTGCAGAACGGGAAGAGCCTGCCCGCCGGCGATTTCTACGTGCCGGTCAAGTACAACCTGGGCGACTCGCCGGCGGCGGTGGCTCAAGCCATCGTGGCCGCGATCCAATCGAGTCCCCGTCCGCTGTTTGTCACTCCCACGTTTTACGACGCCGACAGCGAGCTCGACCAACCCGGCAGCGAAAGCCCGACCAGCGATCCCGACGTCGACGAAAACGTCATCGACCTGCAGGTGCCGCCTCAAGGCACGGCCTACGTTGACGTGAAAAACGCTCCCGCGCTCTTGGCTGGCTCGCGGATCGTGCGCGTGCTGGGCACGGCCGGAGCCGACAACAGCATCGGCGTGCCGGTCTACCAGAATTCCACGTCGTCTCCGCCGACGCCGTTCACCGTGGGCAACGGGCTGAACGCCGGCAGCACCTTCCAGGTCACCGCGGGTTCGATCAGCGCCACGTTCGAATTCACCACCACGGCATCGGCCGTCAAGAACGGCCTCTTGGCCGACGGCAATTACGCGGTGCTCGTCGCGCCGGGCGCCTCGGCCCAGGCGATTGCCTCAGCGATGGCCCAGGCGATCAATGCCTCGCCCCTGGCGCTGGTCACCGGCGGATCGGTCACGGCTTCGGTCGGCGCCAACGCCAGCGCGGCAGCCAACAGTCAAGCCTGGTGGATCACACTCACCGGCGTGGGCACGATCACCATCAACACGCAAAACACTCCCTCACTGCTTTCGGTCTCGAACGCCTCGCCCTACGAGATCGGCACGAGCCAATTCGGCCCATTGGCCGACGGCGGCGACCTGACGGTGCCGCAGGGCGTGACGGTGATGATCGATGCGGGGGCCGTGTTTAAGCTCCAAGGGACGAATATCACCGTCGGCGAGAACACGCCAGCCGTCGATTACAGCGACGCCGCCCTGCAGGTTCTCGGCACGCCGACTAGCTCGGTTTACTTCACGTCGTTCCACGACAACTCGGTGGGCAGCGTGACCGACACGGTCACCGCACCCGCTTCCGGCGATTGGGGTGGCATCGTCTTCGGTCCCAACGCCGACCTGGAAAGCCAGGGCGTCTTTCTCGACACGGTCAACGGCGCTCGACTGAGCTATGGTGGTGGCGCCGTTTCGATCAACGGCGTGCTGACGCCGTTCACGCCGATTTATGTTGACGGCTCGCGCCCGGCCATCACGAACAACACGATTCTGCTGAGCCACAATTCGGCGATGTCGGCCGATCCGAACAGCTTCGCCGAGACGATTTTCGGCGGGCCGGGCTACGATCCGGCGAGCGGCGCCAACGTGCAGGCCGCACAAGCGTATGTCTCTGATTACGAGCGGGCCGGGCCCGACATTCAGGGCAACACGCTGTCGATCACGCAATCCGGGCCACAGACGATCAACGCCGCGCCGGGCAATCAGATCGTGCAAGGCGAGACCTTTGTCGTCTACAACCCCGGCAACACGGCGGCGCCCGCGGCCACGTTTGAGTTCGTGAACTCCGAGGCGCTGCCGCCGGGCGGCCCGGTGACGGCCGGCACGCTCTTGCCCGATGGCAATTACGCGGTGCTCTTCAGTCCGGGCGAGCCGGGCAACAGCTTCACGCAGGCGGTGCCGGCCGATACGGCCGCGCAAGTGGCGGCCGAAATCGCCGCGGCGATCACGGCCGCCAACATCGGCGTCACGGCCACCGTGCCCGCCAACAGCAGCCAAGTGGCGGTTACCGGCGTCTCGCAGGTCGTGCCTTCATCGCCGACCAGCTTTGCCGCGCCCGACAGCTCGGCCATCGTCGACGGCGAAACATTCGTGGTGCGCAATTTGACGACGGGCGTGACGACCACGTTCGAGTTCAACAGCACCGGCACGGCCGCCGCCGGGCACGTGGTTGTCGCCTATACCAGCGGCGACTCGTCGACGACGGTAGCCGGCGAAATGGCCGCCGCCATCAACGGCGTGGCCAACCTCGGGGTTCTGGCCGTCGTCAATGGTAGCCAGGTCGTATTGAGCGGCGCCATCGATTTCCAGTTCGGCAGCGCCCAAGGCGGAGGTGTGGGGGCCAATCCCCGCGTCTTGACGACCGTAGCCGGCAGTGCGCTTACCGATGGCTCGACCTTCCAGATCGTGAATAATCGGACGAACGCCACCACCACGTTCCAGTATCAACTGAACACCGATCCGCCGTCAGCGACGCCGTCGAACAACATTCTCATCATTTACTCGCTGACCGATCAGGACACCGACGTCGCCAACGAGACGGCCGCGGCCATCAACGCAGCCGATTTGGGCGTCTCGGCCGTTGTCTCAAGCAATCAGGTGTCGCTCGTCGAAACTCCCAGCGGGCAGTTCGTCTCGCCCCTGACGATGCAGTCGATGGTGGTCGCCAACACCGTCAACGGATTGTTTGTGCGGACACAAAACGCCACCACCCAATTGCCCGAGTCGCTGAGCGTCTCGGCCCGTTGGACGGCTACCGATGTTCCTTATGTGTTGTCGGACAATTTAGTGATCGCGGGCAATCCGGGCGGACCGCTCGACGGAACCCCACGGTTGAGTGGCCGACTCGACATCGATCCAGGCGCGACGGTCAAGCTGGGCGGTTCGCACGTCGAAACGCAGATGGGGGCCGACTTCATCGCCGAAGGCACGGCCGCTGACCCGGTCGTGTTCACGTCGCTGCACGACGACAGCTACGGCGGCGGCGGCACGTTCGACACCGACGGGGATAATGCCAACACGGCGTCGTCGCCGGCGGTGCCTCGGCCGGGCGATTGGAGCGGCCTCTATTTCGCGCCAACATCGACCGGCAGCCTCGACCATACGTTGATCGCCTATGGCGGCGGCGGCTCGACGGTGCAGGGCAACTCCGACAATTTCAACGCGATCGAAATCCACCAGGCCGCGGTGCGTGTGGCCAACAGTACCATCGAGAACAACGCCGCCGGGCTGGCCACCGACACTCGGGCCGGGCTGGAAGGCAACGACTCGGCCACCATCTTCGTGCTGGGCGCCCAGCCGACGATTGTCAACAACGTCTTTCAAAACAATCAAGGCGCGACGATCAGCATCAATGCGAATTCGCTGATCTCGACCATTGTGCCCGACCCGGGACGCAGCACGGGACCGATCGGGCGTTTTAGCCAGTTCGATGCCAACCGCGGTCCGCTCGTGCGGCTGAATCAGATCGGCAACACGCTGGCTGTGCCGGGGGTCATCAATGGCATGTTGGTGCGCGGCGCGACCTTGGATACTTCGAGCGTCTGGGACGACACCGATATCGTGCACGTCGTTAAGAACCAGATCGAAGTGCCGAACATCGACAGCCGGGGCGGGCTGATGCTGGAGAGTAGCACCGGTGCAAGTCTGGTGGTGAAATTCAGCGGCGCTAGCTCGGGCCTAACGGCCACGGGAACGCCGCTCGACATCACCAACCGGATTGGTGGCTCGGTGCAAGTGATTGGCACGCCAAGCCATCCCGTGGTTCTAACGGCGCTCAGCGACGAGACGGTCGGCGCGGGTCTGACTCCGCAAGGCCAGCCGCAAAAACTGACCGACAACGGCGCAGGGCTCGTTCAGACCGGGCAGGCGCTGTTGCCAACCGTTCCCGAGGTCAACCGTGGCACGACCATCGACAACGACGTGGCCACCAACGTCGTGGGCCACTTCGAGGCGAAGATCGGGCCGGGCGGGGACATGGGGACCGACACGGGGGGGGCGGCCGGCGGGCCCTTCCTGACCGGCATCACGGCCCAAGGCCGCACCCAGTTCCTGTTGAATCAGAACTTCGTCTTCGACTTTGCCAATTATGTCGATCCCGGCAGCACAGGCCCTGCGACGCGGCTCTCGGCGACCACCATCGACCAAGCGCCTACGCGCGTCGCTCCCGACGTCGTGGTCAGCAAGGGGCACTTCACGGGCAAGAACGGCACGATCAACTGGACGGTAACCAGCAGCTTTAAGCCGGGTACGACGCAGTTGGTCAACCAGGTGGCCTTCAACAGTGGCCAGGCCCTGGGAGATCTTCGGTTCATCAATTATCTGGACGAAGACGTTCCGCCGATTCCCAACGACGACTTGCTGTTCATCCAGGGCACGCCGGGTCAGCCCGGCTTCCAGGTCTTCACCATCGACGGGCCTGAGCGCGTCGGTGTGAGCCAAGGCGGCATCTACCAGCCAGGACCCCAGTTGGTCAACGCCACGTACGACGGTTGGGCGGCGGATAGCTTTGATAACCTGCAGCAGACGATTGCGGCCAACGGCGGCACATTCACGGTCGCTGGAAACATCAACACGGCGAACCTGCCGCCGACGACCGACCCGCAATTGGGCAACATTTTCGGTCCGGCGGATCAAACCACCGCCTTCGCGTGGAACGTCGATGCCAACGCGACGAGCTCATTGATCACCACGTTCTTGAGTGAAGTCTCGGCGCCGCCGGCGCCACCGGGCGGCCAATGGAACGGCGTCACGCTCGACCAGAACAGCAACGACCGCAACGTGGCGGTGGTCAATGAGACCGAAAGCGCCAATACCGG
>DATFDL010000327.1:0-2077 GCA_035252155.1 Pirellulales bacterium
GTTTGGGCGCCACGATGGCACGGATCGCCGCGAAGCCATCGGCGGTCACCAAACCCAGCGCGGCAAGTTCGCCCAGCGCCTCTTCGAGTTGGGTGGGCAACAAGTCGGTGACGCTCGCCAGGTCGTGCATGAAGAGCGCTCCGCGATTGGTAAGCGCTTCGAGCACTGCCTGGGCGTTGCCACTGTAGGTCGGGCTTTCGAGCCTGACACCGTCGCTCGCCGAAACGTCAGGCTTCAAAGCCTGGCCTACGCCCCGATCGCGCGGCAAGAGCCACTCGAGATTTGCCCGCGAGGCCAGCGCGATCGGCACGGCACGGTGCAACGAACCCGACGATCGCCGCTGTTCGAGCCAACGGCGCGGCGGCTGCAAGCGGCCCCAGGCCACCTCGCCGCCCAGCGAAAGCTCGTCGAGCCAGGCGGGATCGTAATCGGCCAGGCGGCCTGGCAACAAGTCGCGCTCCCACGCGCCGGCCGGCGCTTCAAAGCCTTGGAGTTGCCCGACGATTTCCCGCAAGCCAAACCGGCTCGAAAGATTTTCGCTAGGGAGCAGATGCTGATGCGCTAGCAAGAACCGCCAGAAATCACTGGGCGAAACCGGCTGCACCTTTTCGCGCGCGCTGGTCAGCGTCAGGCGATGAATGCGGGCCAGCCACCGCCGATCGCACCATTGTGTTTCACGGGCGCCGGGCGTAAAACGGCCGCGCAACACCGCGCCTTCGCCTTCGAGTGCCTCCAGCGCGGCCAAGACCAGTTCAACGCGCAGGCCGACCAGCCCGGCGATTTCTGGGGCAGCCATCGGCCCGCGGCAGGCCGTCTGCCCGCGCACCAGTTCGACCGCCGCCGCGGCCGACTCGTGCGGCCCGCGCATCGACTCCGGCAAAGCAAGGCGCGGTTCGACCTTCGCCTCCGGATAGGCCGCCTGCACGAGCGAAAGCCGTTCGGCCGCCACCCACAGCTCAGGACCGCCGGGCACGAACAGTCGCGTGGCGCGTCCCGCGTCGATCAAGCTGGCAAACCATCCGGCCCAGGGCGGCCCGTCGGCCGCGGGCCAGGCGGTGTGCGAAAGCAGGCAATCGTGCAATTCGTCGGCGTCGCGCACCACGGGCCAGGCTTCTCTGGCGATGCGCTCGATCGCCGCCGGATCGAGCCGGGCCAAATCGTCCCATTGCTCGCGGTCGGTCGTGCGCCGCGTGGCCACCGCCCGCGCCCGTCGCTCTTCGAGCGGTGCATCGTCGAGAAACGCATACACGTTCGCATTCAAAATCTCGTGACTGAAGGGCGATGGCTCGTAGGTGTCTTTGCCGACGATCTGCGTCCGCCCGTTTTCAAGCTCTTCAAGCAGTGCCAGCCAGCCGTCGATGTCCATGGCTTCGTGCAGACAATCGTAAACCGTTTGGTTGACCAAGGGATGGTCGGGCACTTCGATATCGCCGGTCACGTTTTCTTGACAGGCGGTTTGGGCGGGAAAGACCGCCGTGAGCAAATCGTCGGCGTGAAAGCGCTGCAACGGCGGCGGAACTTTCTTGCCGCCCCGCTGCCGCAAAATGGCCAAGGCCCGTGTGGCGTTCCAGCGCCAGCGAATCTGAAACATCGGCACGGCCAGCAGCGCCTGCACCAGTAGCGCCCGGGCATTCTGTCGATTGAGCATCCGAAACATCTGGTCGATCGGAAAGCTGTGTTGTGGACCGAGCGAAAGCACAATGCCGTTGTCATCGGCGCTGGCCTGCAGCTCGAAGTCGAAGCTGCGGCAGAATCGTTTACGGAACGCCAGGCCCCAGGCGCGGTTGATGCGTGCCCCGAACGGTGCATGGATGACAAGTTGCATGCCGCCCGAATCGTCGAAGAACCGCTCGAAGACAATCTGGCGTTGCGTGGGCACCACGCCCAAGGCCGTTACTTGCGATTCGACATACCGCAGCGTTTGTTCGGCGGCCCAAGGCGACGCGCCGCATTCAGTTTGGAGCCAATCAAGCGTCTCTTGGCGCGACGGCATGCTGACGTTCGTGCGCTCGGAGGATGGCCTTCCTAGGCCGTCACCCTGCTGCTGGGACGGCCTAGGAAGGCCATCCTCTGGTCT
>DATFDL010000328.1:0-9789 GCA_035252155.1 Pirellulales bacterium
GTTTTGGAACAGGTTTTCGCCCAAGACGGCGTTCGAGCTGGCATCGACGAGCACGCCGGCACTCAGATTGACCAGCAGGTTGTTGAGAATGGTCGGGCTGGCCCGGTTGGCCACAATAATGCCGATGCCGGCCTGCGAATCGCCGCCGTAGATGGTGTTGTTGACGATCCGGCCGAACGGCACAGCGCCCGCGGGACTGGCCGAGGGATCGCCCTGGAAGCGGATGCCGCTTCCGCCCACGCCGTAGATCAGGTTGTTGATGATCACCACGCCATCGACAAGCTGCGCGCTGTTGAGCGTGGGCGTGTTGATCAGGCCGCCCTGGTGGATGAGGTTCCCGTTGTTGTCGCCGGGGACGCCGCCGGGCGCCGAGTTCTCCACCAGGATGCCACTGCCTTGCGTATCGGCGATCTGGTTGGCGTAGATGATCAACTCGCCTTGTGGGCGGGGCTTGGTCACATCGCCCTCGACCGCCGGCACCGGCGGATTGTACTGCACGATCGCGTTGACCGTCTGACTGCTCACAGGGCTCGTGGCGCTGGCGTAGCCGTTGGCCGCCGCCACGATTTCGCCTTGCAATGTCGTGGCCGAGGTCGAGAACGCATCGACCGCGGTGATGGTAAACGTCGCCGAGGCCACGCCGGCGGGAATGGTGATCGTCGTCGGACCCACAATGGACGCGGCCGCCGGGTTGAGCGAGGCGAGCGTGACCTTCAGCGGATAGGTCGTCGGCGTGTTGCGGGTGACCGTGCCCGTGAGCGTCTCCGAAGGCGTGCCCGGAATCATCATCACGTTGGGGATCGAGAGCGTCAGCGCCGGCGTGTCGTTGTCACCGCTCGTGTTCGGCTCGGCGGCTTGGCTGTCGGGCACGACATCGAGCAGGGCGCCGATCGACTCGGCGCTGCCCGCGCTAGGCGCGCTGGCGCTAAAGATCACTGATTGTGGGCCGACCGCCAGCATGGGATCGACGATCGTTACCGATACGTTCACCGAACTCTGGTTGTTGGGAATGGTGACCGTGGCTGGCACGGTGGCGACCGCCGGGTTGCTGCTGGTCAGATTGACGACCAGGTTACCCACGGTGCCGCCGGTGCGGGTGATCGTGAGCTTGTTAACCAGGACGCCCGCTTCGTCGGACACCTGCTCGGAGCCGTTGACACTGACGCCTAGAGTGGCCCCGGCCGTGACAGGCGACACTAGCCACGCGCCGCGGCCATGCGTGGCCGCTGCGAGCAGACCGAACGTCGGGTTGTATTGCAGGTCGACTACCTGCGCGTACGGCAGCCCGACGCCCAGCGGCGCCCACGAAACCGTCGGCGAACCGACGTTGGTCGACGCGAAGACTTGCGTATCGTCGCCCACATAGACCGCACCCGTCGTGCTGTTGATGGCGATGGCGTTTGTGGGTTGATCGGGCAAGTTGCCGCTGATGTCGGTCCAGCTCGTGCCGCCGTTGATGCTGCGGAAGACATGTCCGGCCGAGCTGCCGGTGAACATGTTCACCACTGCGTAGACGATTTGAGAATTGCCCGGATCGACGGCCAATTGGTTCACGCGGCCGCTGCCTGCCGGCAGATCGACCATGTTCCAAGTCTTGCCGCCATCGATGCTGACGAAGATGTCGGAATTTGGGTTAAATTCGCCGCCGGTCGCCGCGTAGATGGTGTTGGCGTCGGTGGGGGCGATGGCGATCGCGTCGACGTTTCTCGGGTTGCCGAAGGCGTCTTTGTTGGGGTTCCAACCGGCCGTGCCGATGGTGGTGAGCTGCGTCCAACTGTTAGCGCCGTCGGTGGTGATCCAGAGGTTGTCGTCACCCAAGATCACTTCGTTGCCGTTGCTGGGCGCGACGGCAAACGGCGGATAGAAGTTGATGTTGGCGGCGCTGACCTTCAGTCCGTTCGTGGCCGATGTCCACGTCTGGCCGTTGTCGTTCGAAACACGGAAGAAATCGGCCAGGCCGAAGCTGCCGACGGGCGAAACGCGATAGGCGATTGACGGATTTTGCGGATCAAACTCCACGTTGCCGCCGTCACCGCCGTCGGTTTCGCTCCAGACGGGGCTGCCCGAGTAGCGTTCGGTGCCGTTGTCCTGGCTGCCGCCCAGGGCAATGGTCGAGTCGTTCGGATCGAGTGCGATCGACTCGAACTGAATCGTGTTCAGGTTGCCGTTGCGGTTGACCCAAATGAAGCCGGTGGGATTGTTCGGATCGATCTCCTTGCTCCAGATGCCGCCGTCGCTGCCGACCAGCAGCTTGTCGGTGGCGCTGAAGGCCATGGCGTGCCAATCGGTGTGCGGAAAATTACCGTCGTCGCCGACGGTGATGTTCTGCCAGGTGGCGCCGCCGTCGGTGGTCTCGATCATGCCCACGCCGCCGAAATTGGTCGAGCCGGCCGCATAGGCGATCTTCGAGTTGTTCGGATCGACGGCCATCGTCAGGTCGTACCAGCCCTGGCCGCCGGTGAAATCGGCGGCGGCGGCGGTGTCGTCGGTCCAGGTCGCTCCGCCATCGGTCGACGACTCGATCTTGTAGAGCGCGCCGAAATTCTTGCCGGTGGCCGAGACGTCGGCGTAGAGGACGTTGGGATTGTTTCTCGACGATACGGCGATCGAGATGCGGCCGTCGTTCGCTCCATTCGGGAAATTGCTGAGCAAGTTCCAAGTCGCGCCGCTGTCGGTCGATTTGTAAATGCCGTTCGACGCACTGCCGCCGGGGTGGCCGATCGCCGCGTAGATCGTGCTGGAATTGTTCGGATCGACAACCACATCAGAATACGGATCGGTGGTGTCGCCGATCGCCGTGGCCGTGGTGTTGGTCCAGGTGACGCCGAAGTTGGTGGTTTTCCAAATACCCGTATTGCCGGAAAGGCCATTTTCGGCGAGGTCGCCGATGGCCGCGTAAGCGATATTCGGGTTAACCGGATCGACGGCGATCCGCGAGACGGTGAGCCGGTTGAAGGCGTTGGAGGGGCCGGTTTCGAGTGTCCAGTTGACGCCGCCGTCGGTCGAAACCAAGATGCCGCGGCCATAGCCCGAGTCGCCCGAGTTGTTGGCCTCGCCGGTGCCCGCGTAGATGACGTTGTGATTGCTCGGCGCGATCGCGATGGCGCCCATAAAGAGGCCGATGGGGTTTCCGCTGGTGTCGGTCAAGTTGTCGGTCAGCGGCGTCCAGGTGGGCGAGGCGGCCGTGGCGTCGGTGGTCTTCCACACGCCGCCACCCGCCGCCGCGATGTACATGACGTTGGCGTTGGTGGGGTCGGGGGCGACGCCCGTGATGCGACCGCTGTCGCCGCCCGGGTTCGAGAACCCGCCGTTAATCGGCGCGGGGCCCATGGCGCTCCACTGCGCGACGCCGTAGGGAATTCTGCCGTCGCTATCGTCCCTGACGCTCAGCGTGGCATTGCCGCTCAATACACCTGCGGCGGTGGCCACGATTTCCGCATTGCGAGCACTCCCCGGCCGCCCCGATACGTTGTCGTCTTGCGGGAAGACCCAAAAACCGACCGAGGTCGCGCCGACGGGGATGGTGACGGTCGCCTGCGCCGCGCCTGGCCCGGCGAATGCACTAGAGACGAGCGCCGCAGCCGGCCACAGACTGCTGATATTGACGGTCAATCCATTTGGGTGCTGCGCTGCGTTGACAGGACCAGTGTTGACGACGACGGTCCCAGAGGCCGGGCTGGGGGAGTTTTCAAGTGCGGAGGAGACGCCCGTGAACCCGTTAAGCAGAACGGTGAACTGGGGCAAAACGCCCGGAGGGGGGCTGACATCGTCGGTTACGTCGACAGTGGCGCCGACGGACGAATAGCCGGGTGCGCTGGCCAAGAATTCGACCGTATGCGTGCCGTCGGCCATCTCCACCGAAGAACCGTTCACCACGGTTTGGTCTACCACGCCATCGTAGGTGAATGTAGCCGTCGTTGCGCCCGGCGCAAATGTTACCGACCCAATGTAGTTATAGACGTTGGTGGAAAAGTTGCCGGTGGGGACGTCGATGGCCGTCAGGTTGACCGTCGGCGGTCCATTGACGTTCGTGCGGGTGACCGTCCCAATGTTGCGCGTCGACGATTCGGTGACCGACTTGTTCGCCAGCGAGACGGTCAATTGCCCGCCGGCCGCGGCTATCGCCCCCGAGGCGGTCAGATCGACCACGTTGAACAGGTTGACGATGTTCGTCGAGGGTTCGCTCACGCCCTGCGGGCCGTTCAGCGACGTGTCGTTCGGCTCGTCGGCCGCGCTGACGTTCACCAGTGTCTTGTTGCCATTGATCGCGCCGACGATGCTGTCGGCCACCGTTTGCGCGGTGTCGGTCGGACTGAAGATCACCGCCACATAGCTGGGGTTGGTCAACTGCGTGCTGTTGTTGACAAACTGGAACGTGACTTCGTGCGTGCCGTCGTTGAGCGTGAAGGTCTCGCCCACCGTCAGGCCGCTGCCGGCCGGCGCGACAATCGACCAGCCGTCGGCAAAGCGGTAGTTGGTGTCGAACGACTGGTACAGGGCGACGTCGGGCTTGCCCTTGATGGGAGTGACGCCGAACTCTTCGCCGCGGCGGATTTCGAGCTGGTAAGGCCCGGTGAGCACTTCCTTGAAATCGTTCGGATTGGGGTCGACCGGCGTGTTGAAGTAGCTGGTATTGGCCGTCGAACTGGTGACCATTTCGCCGCGCTCGGCAAAGCCCACCACGATATCGTCGATGTACCAGCCTTCGTGGCTGTTTTGCTCGCCGCGTTGCGCGCCCGCGTTCGGACCGGTTTGCCCACCCGTGAAATTGCCGAATTGATTTCCGTAGGCGGTATTGTTGCCGTAGGGGTCTATTGCCCCGTTGACCGCGTTAATGCTCAGGTCGCTGGGATTGAACGTGGTTCCGGCGGTGCTGAAATCGAACCGGAACGTCAGGTTGTTCTGGCCGGCGTAATCGCTCAGGTCGATGCGGGCCTGCCGCCAGCCGGTGCCCGTGGTGGTGCTGTCGAAGAGCGGCTGCACGACTTGCAGGCCGCCCACGCCGCTGTCGCCGGAGCCGGTGTCGGCGTTGGCGGTTTGGTAATAGGGCTGCTCGGCTTCGGGGTCTGGGAAGTTCGGGCGGTACGTATTATTGCTGGCCAGCAGGTGCCAGGTGTTGCCGCCGTCTTCGGAGATCAAGAGCCGCGCGCTGTCGAGCATCGTATCGAGATTGGCCTTCGAGCTCGTCGCGTCTTGAGTGTTGAGGAAGTAGTTGAAATAGACCGTCGGCTTGTCGGCCGCTGCGTAGTTGGCCAGGCTGAAGCTGTTGGTCACCAGCGAGCCGTAGGCGCCGCCCGGGGTGTTGTAGGTTTTGTAGTCGCCCGGGTTGGTCACGTAGTTCTTGGCATCGGGCTGCGACTGCGAATTCTCCGAATCGCCGTCCATGCTCGGCGGTTTATCCAAGCCGAAATAGAAGCTCTGGCCGGCGTTCTGGGGCGGCTTGTTCGGCGACTGCGTATTGCGGCTCTGATCGGGCGCGACGTTGATATTGTGGCCGGGATCGCTCTTGCGGTCTTGGGTCACGTGCCACAGGTTGTAGTCGAGCGTCGAGAACGCGATCTGCCCCGACACGCCCGGAGGAAGAGAAACGCTGGTCGAGTAGCTCGCGCCGTTGTCGCTGCTGAAAATGCCGTGGCCGTTTTCCTGGGCCAATACGCCGCTGGTATCGAAGGCGTACAGGCCGCCGGGGGCGGTGGCAAACAGCAAGTCCTTGTACTTGCCGCCTTCGACGTCGGGCGGCCCGAACGAGAGACCTTCGAACGACAGCGACAGCCCGCCGACGTTAGCGATGAACGTGGCCACCCCGCTGCGATAGTTGAGCGTGTACAAATTGCCCGCGTCGCCCACGATGTACATCGTGCCGTTGTCGTTGTCGAACGCCATACCGGTGATAGTCTCGCTGCCCTGGAGACCCGTCACCAACACCGGCTGCGGCTGCGTGGGTGGCACGGCGGTGTTCGGCGTCGGATTGATTCCGCCCTGGTTGACCGGCACCACGGCGCCGGTGTCCGGATAAAGCTCATAGAGGCCGTTGAGAAAGGGCTGAGCCCCGGGGAGATTGGGCGTGTAGCTGCCGACCACATAAAGCTGGCGGTCGGTGTGCGGGTTGGCGTTACCGGGACCGACGCCGTTTTGGATGAACGCCATGGCGTTGATCTGAACGCCGACGTTGGCGGCCGTCACCGCAGGCGGGTTGCCGGGCTTGAGGTAGTAGGTGGCGATGCCGTCGCCGCCGATCACGTTGGCGGCCGCGGTGCCGGTGTCGATCTGCGTGTACTGGCCCGAGTTGGCGTCGGTGGTGCCGGTGGTCTCGCCATACAGCAGGCCGTCGTTGCGCATGGCGATGGCGCCATAGCCGGTGGTGCCGCCCACGGTGTCCTGCCCTTGATCGGTCTCCGACTTGCCGCTGAACGGGTTGATGGTTTCCAGGTGACCGTTCTGTCCGGGGGTGTTCACAAACAGCACCACGTCCGAAAGGTTGTACGGCGCGGCGTAGGAGTTCAACTGCGCGATCGTGCCTGTGGGCGACTTGAAGTCGCCGAGGCTGGCCGCCGTGGGATCGGTGGCGCCGAACAGCGGCGTGAGGTTCGCCACGCTCTCGGCGGTCTGCCCGCCCTCGGTGCCGATGTGGTCTTCGACCACGCGGTTGATCGAATCGGCCGGCTCGAGCCGCACCAGGAAGTTGCCCGAATTGGCGTTGAACGTGCCGTCGAGCGCGGTGGGCAGCACAGCGTCGGAGTGAATGGCCACGAAGTAGGTGAACGTGCCCGGCGGATCCTTGGGCGTGCCGGTCTCCATGGTCACGGGACCGATCGAGGGATCGAGCGTGCCGAAGCTGCTGTGCAGCAGTTCGTTGGCGTCAAGGCCGGCATTGGGCCGCGGCTGCTGATCGGCCACGTTCGAATCGCGGCCGACATAGATCAAATCACCCTGCGAATCGTAGACGTCGATCTCGGTGTTGGCCCGCGTGAGGCCGTCAGCGTAGCCCACGTTGAACATGGTCGACCAGGTCTTGGGGCTGGGCGGCCCGATCACCTGGATTTCGGCGTAGGTCAGCTCGAACTTGTACCAATCGACCTGCTGCGGCGTCTGCAAATTGCCGCCCACGTTGATCGAGTTGGTGTCGCTGGTGAGTAGATTGCCCAAGTCTTGGGCGCCGCCCTGGCTGCCCGCGCTGATGCTGGTGGTGTTGGCGATCAGCGGCGAATGGGCCGGCAAGCCTTCGACGTCGATGCCATTGGTGGCGTAGCGGATGTCGGAATACTGCACCTCGCTGCCGGGCACTTCGACCTGTTCTTGCAGCCGCACTTGCAGTTGATACTGCCCCCCGCTCAGGCCGTGGCTCACTTCGCCGGCCGAGCCGGTGTTGGGCATGTACGGCGCACTGGCTGGGCCCTTGCTGTAGATACGCACGTAGTAGTTGTTCACGCCGGCCGGACCGGGCAGCACGACGCGGAAACCGGGATCGTGCGTGTTGGTCGACCAAAAGTTCATGCCCTGCGTCTGGCCGCCGGTGGCCTGGGTGAACATGCCGTCTTGCAGCGGCCGGGCCAGGTTGTTCGTCAACCCACCATTCAGCGCGGGGTTGGTCAGCATCGGTCCGGGCATGAGCGGGTCGCCGTTGGCGGCGGCATCGGCCTGCTCGGCCCCCGCGTTGTCGCTACGGGCCAGCACGTTGCCGTTGGCGTCGACCAACTCCAGCACGGAGTCGAGCGCCGGAGAGGTGCCGGTGACGTTCAGCCAGACCTGCGTGCCGGCGGTGGCCTTGAAGGTATAGGTATCGACGTCTTGCGTGTAGTCGGGGCTGATCGTGCCGTGCACCTCGAAGCCCAGCCGTGAGTTGTCGTCGCCGCTTTGCTCGTTGGGAGCGAGCAAGCCCAGGCTCTGAGCGGTGGCGGGCGTCTCGTTCACGCCTTTGCCGCCAGTCAGCCCCGGTTCGAGCTCATCGACCACCGCCACGTTGCGATCGTTCGAGTATTGGTCGAAGACCAAGCCGCCGCTGGAGCCGACCGAGTTTGGATCGGTCGTGCCCCAGTCGCCCGGCGCGGGCTTGCTATTGGCGCCGTCGCCGTTGGTGTCGTTGTCGGGCTGATCCGCCGGCGTGAGGCCCGCGCCCACCGAGTCGTCTTTGAACGACGTCATCACCACGGGGTGCTGCGGCGTGCCGACCACCTGCACCTCGCCGCCGATCCGGTCGGCGATATCCAGCGGCTGGCCGCTGGCGATGATGCCCGAACCGGGCAATGACTTGACCACCAGGCTCTGCGTATCGCTCGATTGCAGGCGCAGGCCGCCCACGCTGGCAAAGTTAGGCACGATCACGCTTCCTTGGAGCACGTGGACGATGTCGGTGTCGTCCCAGATGCTCGAGGTCTCGAGCGTGCCGCCGCGGATGACCATGCCGTTGATGGCATTGCCGCCGATTTTGTTCAGCCGCACCAACGGGCCGTGGTTGTCATCGAACTCGCTGAACCGTTCGACCAGCGGGCCGGTGCTGCCGGCGTCGAAAGCGGCCGGCAGGTTACTGTTGAGAATCGGGTAGCCGCCGGCCGGCGCGGTGCCGCGGCCCCAGTCGGGTACCTGGTCGGAATTGAGCGAATCGACGTCGCTGCTGATCGCCGCGCCTTGGTTGTTCTGGATGACGTTGTTGACAATCACCGGCTGGGCGCCCAGCACGTAGATGGTCGAAGCGTCGTTGACGGCCCGTCCGTTGCGGTCGCCGACAAAGTCGCCCACGCCGTTGGCGTTGTTCTCCAACGTGCTGTCGGCGATGCGCACCTTGGCCTGGTGGATTTCGATGGCGCTGAAACTGGCGAAACCGCCTTCGATGGCGGTGTTGCCGCCGCCGAATGTGATGAGCGTGTGGTCGAAGCTGCCGCTGCTGGTGGGCCAGAAGTAAAGGCCGCCCCAGTCGCCCGCTTGCGCTTGCACCGTGCCGCCCGTGCCGCCCGTGTCGAACGTGCCGCCGCCGCCGTACCGCGTGTCGTTGAGCGAGGTGAAGACGATGGGTTGGGCGGGCGTGCCCTCGGCGGTGAGGTTGGCGCCCATGCCCGCCTCGATGCGCGAGCCCGATAGCTTGACCAACACGCCCGGATCGATCCGCAACTGTCCGGCCAGCCGCGCGGTGACCTGAGGGCTCGACTGCGTATTGCCGCCGGCGTTGTCGTGCAGCACCAGGTTTTCTTCGAGCACGTAGGGAATGTCGGTCGAAGCGAACTCGGCCGAAACATCGAGCGTGTCGAGCACCTGGCCGGCCTGCGTGTTGATGCGAATGAACAGGCCGTTGATCGAGTTTTGCGCGCCGCCCTGGCTGAGCGTGTTGCCGTGAACATCGGGACCAAACCGCTGATAATCGGTCACATAGGTCGGCAGCGCTACCGGCGCGGTCACCGGACCCGTAACGCCAAAGGCGACGTGCGCGCCGGGCAGCGTGACGGTGTTGTCGATCACCTGGGCGCGGTCCACCGTCGAGCCGAACAACGAACTATCGATGGCCGCCGCCAGCGAGGCCGCCACCTGCTGTGTGGTCCACGTGCTCTGGAACGGCACCGGCACATTGCCCTGGGAATAGACGCCATTGCTTTCAAACTCGAACGTCAGGCCGTCGAGCTGGAAGGTCTGGCCGTTGGGCTGCGTCGGAACGGCGGTGACGGTGATCGGCAGGTCGGTCTCGAAGCGGCTGGCCTGGAAACTGTTCGGGTTGGCCGAAATGGCCGCGCTGGCGCTGTGGATGATGACGTTGTCGCTGATCGTCGGCCGCGCCGTGTTGAGATACAGCGGATCGTAGAA
>DATFDL010000329.1:0-7363 GCA_035252155.1 Pirellulales bacterium
TTGCGTCGGGCCGTGCTTTTCGGCCGCCGAACGCGGAAGTGCGTCTCGTTCGTCGGCCAACCAAACCCTACGTCGCAAATCCCCAGTGGTCAAATGTGACCTGATTACCGTTCACGTTCGGCGGATGAAAGGTCAAAAAAATGGAGGGCAAAAACATGGGAGAAGAATTGTAGGGTGGGCCGAGTGAAACGAGTCCCACCATTGGGCTCAAACGCGCGGCATTCATCGCCGGAAAAGGTGGGACTCGCAAGCGCGTCCCAACCTACGGTCGCGTTATAGATCCTCGACGTCAATCGACCACAGGGCCGTCATGTCGAGCAGCTTGCGCCACAGGGCGTTGCCTTCGAGCGTGAGCAGTGTCGCCAATTGCGATCGGTTGAGCGGGTCGGCTTGATCGGGATCGAACCGCTCGACGGTCTCGACGGCCCGAACGGGATCGGTCAGCATCAAGGTTGCCAGGGTCGTATCGCGCGAATGGAACCCCAGGTGCCGGGCTTCAATCGGCCGCAAAATCGCTGTGGCTGTCGCGCGGTCGTAGCGCGCGAGCATCATCGCCAGCGCGGCGTTGGCCTGATCGGCCAGCGGGAGTTGTTGCGCATCGCCGATGCGCGGCATCCGAAACGAAACCGCGAGCCACAGATATTCGCGAACCAGACTTGGATCGACGGCCTCGACGGCGGGCAACAGCGCCCCCGCCAGCGACGCCGCGCTGTACAGCCCATTGAACGAGTCAATCGCCGCCGGACTGCCGGCGGCGCCCGGCGCGGCCCGCTCGCGCGCGTCGACCAGACTTTGTAGAACATCGAAGGCCCGCTCAATCAGTTCGGCGGCGGATGTTGGGTCTTGCTTAGCGATCGCTTGGGCCATCACGCCGTAAGCCCGTGCCCTCAGATAGGGGTTCGCCATGCGGTCGGCGATCGCGCGTGCCCGCGGCAAATCGACCGGGGCCATCCGGTAACAAACGCGCACGCCCCACAAGTCGGCGGCATCGGCGATGCGGCTCGATTCCTTGGCCGTGTGCAACATGCTCAGCAGCCGCTCGGCCTCGGCTGGCTGCATCGCGGCCAGCTCGTGGGCCAGGTTGCCGTGGTGCCGGTCAAATTCACCGACATCGGTCAGGCCCTTCATCAGTTCCAGCGCGGCGGGCAAGTCGATTTGCCCGAGTTCCTCGGCGAACGCCCCGCGCGTGTAGCCGCCAAAGGCGTCGACAGGCAATTGCTTGGCGAGCTTTTCGCCTTCGCGCAGCAGCTTCTCGGCCTCGTCGCGCTGGCCGAGATCCAAGAATCGCTCGGCGGTCCCGCCCAACTGGTGGACGCGCATCGCTGGGTCGGCCATCTGCCGTACGACAACCGACGCTTGCCCGAGCAATTCGAGCTTTTGTTGCCGCCGGTCGTCGCCGAGCGCGTCGACAACGTCGAGATACGACATCGAACGGAAACCGGCGTCGTCGATGGTCTCGATCAAGGCCAGCGCTTCGTCGGCGTCTTCAGCCGCCAACCCTTGAGCCGCCGCCCGCCGCAAATAGCCGGCAAAGAACGGGTTTTTGGGCGGCGTCTTCGCGAGCCTCGCCAGCATGTCGGCCGGATCGACGTGGGCCCACGCCTCGAACAACCGCGGTCCCTCGCGCTCGTTGTTCAAATCGATCTTGGTCAGGCAGGGTTGCAGCAGTCGCCGCGCCAGCTCCAGCCGTTCGTCGCGCGGCAGGACAGGAGGCAAAGTTGTCAGCGGCTGGGCGGGTTCGTCGGTCTTCGTCAGCTTGAGCACGATCGCGTCTTCATCGGCTTCGACATGTTTTCCAAAAAAGCGGAAGCCTGGCTTACGGACAAAGACAAACGTCGGATCGGCCATGACGTCGGACAGCCGAAACCGTCCCTCGGCGTCAGTGGTGGCTTGCACGCGTTGCCGAGCGTCGCCCGATTGAAAGACCACGGCGTCGGCGACGGGCTTACCCTGTTGATCTCCGACGCGACCGCCAAGCAAGATCGTGCGACGCACAACGAGCTCCGGCAGTTCCGTGGAATTAGCAAACGCCGCGCTGAACCCCGGCGTGGCAGCCGGCTCACCGCCCGGTAGTGCGACACGCGCTTGATGTACCGATTCGCGGTCCAATTCACGCGGCGTTACAAAGCGCCCTTCGGCGTCGGTGCGAATCTCCAAAGTGCCATCGAATTCCACGCGCTCGAAGGTGCTTATATGTCCTTCTGGCAGGTGTTGCATTACCCAGAGTTCGACGGGTATATCGACGGCTGGTTTGCCTGACGCGGTGACGACGCGACCGGAAAGGGCGATCAGATCAGCCGAACGTACTCGCAACGTCACGGCTTTGCCATCGAACGAGCGGGCCGGCACACGGGTGCGGCCAAAGGCATTTTGGGTGCGAGCCTCGATCAGCAATTCTTGCTCGGGATTCACTGCCGGGATGGAGAATGTACCGTCGTCCGCGACAAGTTCGACGACCCGCGGCGAAAGCTGGCCGCGGCGTTGATCGACCGCCTGCCAGCGAGCTCGAACCTTCGCGCCGCGAGCAGCGTTGCCCTCTTCGTCGACAACCGCGCCGACGACGTCGGGCAAGATCTCCAACTCGATCGTCGGCAACTCGAAATCGTCCGCACCGCTGGGAATATTCGCCAACAAGAGTGCGGTCTTCTCGCGTGTGAGCGGTGCGTAAGACGAAGGCGCGAGTGGTAACGCTAGCACTTGGCCTGGCGGCAACAAGCAGTTGTAGCGCCCTTGTTCGTCGCTGAAAAGTTCGGGGGGATCGTCGTTGTCCGCATGTACGTGAACACGGATGCCGGCGAGCGGCTTCTTCGATGCCCGCTCACGCACCAGGCCCGATGCGCGGATTCCTGGCGCCAGTGGTATCTCAACGTCTACGACTGCCGCCGCCTCGACCTTGATAGCCTGGTTCGCGGGCAGCCGCGGCCGCAAGGGCGAATCGTCGGGCAGGGTGGCGAAAAAGTTTATCGCTCCTTCGGCCAATGCCGGTACGTCAAAGTGGCCCATTTCGTCCGCGGCCGCTTCGGCCAGCCCGACCAGGCTGACTTCGCCCGGTGACGCTTGCTTGCCCGCTGGTGACACTGACATCATGCGAACTCGCACGTCACGAGCCTGACCGGGCGCCGCCACCGTCAATCGGCCCTCTATGCGGCCCACCGGCTTAAGCGCGATCACCTCTGGCATTATCGATGTTGACTTCCAATCGTTCATGCGGACTTGCATTTGTGCGAGTTGCAGGCCAAACGGCTTCGTGTCGATTCGCAAATGAGCGACATCGTCCAGTGCCATCCCTGACAACACGGCTTTTCCGTCGTTGTCGGTTTCAGCCTGCAAGTGGCGGCTGATTTCGTCGGGCAACAGAATGGCGATCCGTCCGAGCGCCACTCCGTGAGGAGTGCGTTTCAATGCCGCTCGAGCCTCGGGCGCGAACCGCCTGGCTGCCTCATCGTCGGGCGAATCAGCATAGATCGCATCGCATGCCACGGCGGCGACGGTTACGATTGCTCCGCGCACGGCACCGCCGTCTTGCGAAACAATTCGCACCGACGATTGGGCACGAGGCATTAGCGCCAGCTTCCATCCAGATGGTTTAGGAAAATAGCTGCGCGAGAAGCCGACCACAGCCGGGGCCGCGCCTGGCTGGTACGCCACGATGCCGAGTTCTTGCCGCACCGTAAAGTTATCGTTCATCCAACGACCGGGGACCGTCAGGCGAAACGTTCCGTCGGCAGCGGTCTGCGTGCGATCGTAGATGAGCGGCTCTCCCCGCATCGAGGCGGTGATGAGAAACACGTCGGCCCCGGCGGCAGGCAACCCGGAGGGCTGCGTGACCACGCCCGTCAACGGTCTATCGTCCGGGTCGGCTTTTTCGGCAGCGCCCGCAGCCGAACCGGCAAAGCCGAGAAAGACGAGTGCTAACGCGAATAGCAAAGAGCGCGGCATCGCGATTCTCCTGCGCGTGAAAAGATGGAGTGCCCACCACTACTCTATTTGGGCGCGCCTCTGGATTGCAAGCATGTAGGGGTGGGCCGAGCGTGCAGGGTGTAGGGTGGGAAGAGTGACGCGAGTCCCACCGTTTCGGCGTACCAACGCCGCGAGCATTTGAACCCAATGGTGGGACTCGCAAGCTCGTCCCACCCTACGTCGCTGACCCCCGGCCTCTGACCTCTGACCCCTGCTATGCCGCGTCAAGCACAATCTCGATGTGTTGATACGACTCTCCGCTGCACGGGCATAGCTCGAGCCGATAGCGGAGCTCGCCGCGCATTTTTTCCAAAGCCGCCTCGCGCGTGTCGGCAGTCGTTTCGACCACGCCCACCTCGCCCGAGTGCCGGATCGACCAGCGGCCGTCGTCACGCTGTCGCAAGCTGCAATGAAATCGCATCGGGTCCACCTTCATTCTCTTGGCGTGGCGTCCCAGGCACGGGCGAAAAGCTCCGTGCCGGCGTCGGTGTAGGGATGACTGAAGCTTTCATGATAGACGCTCATCGCCGCCGTTGCGCAGTCGGCGCCGGCCAACGCGACCTCGATCAGTTGCCGACTGTTGCGCATCGCCGCCGCCAGCACCTGCGTCGGGTACGAATAGTTGTCGCGGATGCGCACGATTTCGGAAACCAGCGACCGGGCCTCATCGCCGTGCGCCTCTTTCCAGCCGACGAAGGGACTGACATACGTCACGCCGCAGCGCATGGCGTGCCAGGCCTGGGCGGCGGAAAAGACCAACGTGGCATTGGTGCGCACGCCGCGCGAATTCAGCTCGCGCAACGCCCGAAAGCCCGGCTCGCCGGCGCCAACCTTGATGACAAAGTTCGGCGAAATCTGCGCCAGTTCGACCCCCGCCGCAACGATGGCCTGCCAATCGGTCAGGTGCGGATTGACCTCGACGCTGACCGGCTTGGCCGTGCCCTCGAAAAGCCGGGCAATCTCTTCGATCACCCGGAGAAACGGCTTGCCCGACTGCTCAATGTGCCGTGGGTTCGTCGTCAGGCCGTCGAGGTCCCACACCTCGAGGGCGTGCTTGATTTCGTCGAGCTTGGCGCTGTCGAGAAAGAGTTTCATGGGTGCTTTCACTGAGAATCTGAGGTGTCACCGATTTGACGGCCCTCCTAGTGCGTAGTTTAACTGATAAAATGGGCCATCAAGAGTGCATGACCAGCAAGGAAGGGAATCCCCAAGGTGAAAAGGCAATGAGCAAGGCGGCCGCCGAGTCGTGACACAAATACCGATGCCTCTTCTCTGTGCCGCATGACCGGGCCACCCAAGCCATAGACATGAACATGCCTGGTGTTGACTTTGACGTACTTCGCGCGGAGATCAGCATGGCTGCGCCTCTATGAAGCCGCGTTGGACCTTTGCCGCGCGTTGGGCCGAGACGTTCCCCGGGTCAAATGCCGGTAAAGCCACACTGGGAACAGAAGAAGAGGCACCGGTACTTTTGACCAAGAAGGCACGCGCGTTCAAAGGAGATTATACCCAAATATGTTCGCTCCCATTCGCTTCGGTTTGATCGGCTACGGCGCCTGGGGCAGCCATCATGCCGCGGCCATTGCCCAAACGCCCGACGCCGAGTTGGTGGCCATCGCGGCGCGTAGCGAAGCCACCCGCCAGGCCGCCGCCACGGCCTTTCCGCAGGCCGGCCTTTATGGCAATTGCCGAGACCTGCTAGCCCGTGATGATGTTGATGTGGTCGATGTGGTCTTGCCGAGTTACTTGCACACCGAAATCGGCCGCGCCGTGCTGCAATCCGGCAGGCACCTGTTGCTCGAAAAACCGATGGCCCTCTCGCTGGCGGACTGCGATGAGCTGATCGCGCTGGCGGCCCAAAAGAAGCAATTGCTCGCTATCGGTCACGAGCTGCGCCTGTCGTGCCTGTGGTCGAAGGTCAAGCAGCTCATCGACAGCGGCGGTATCGGTACGCCGCAATACGCGCTGGTCGAACTTTCGCGCCGCCCGTACCGGCTGGGGGCCGATGGCTGGCGGTTCGACGTCGCGCGGGTGGGCAACTGGATCCTCGAAGAACCGATCCACTTCTTCGATCTCGCCCGGTGGTATTTGGCATCCGCGGGCGACCCGATGTCGGTTTATGCACGAGCCAACTCGCGCCAGCCGGGGCACCCCGAATTGCAAGACAACTTCAGCGCCATCGTTAGCTTCACGGGCGGGGCTTATGCGGTGATTTCGCAAACGCTCAGCGCCTTCGAGCATCATCAGACGGTTAAAGTATCGGGCACGACCGGCGCCATCTGGGCAAGCTGGAGCGGCGCGATCGATCGCACGCGCCATCCCAGGTTTTGGCTCAAGCATTTTGACGGCGAGCGACTGGCCGCACTACCGCTGGAGAAACCAACCGGCGAAGTGTTTGAACTCGAAGACGAGATCGCCATGGTCGTCGATTGCGTTCGCCACGGCGCCGCGCCCGCCGCCAGCGGGCACGACGGCCGCTGGTCGGTCGGCCTATGCCTGGCGGCCCAGCGCTCCGTCGAAACTGGCGCGCCCGTCACACTCGAACATTTAGTAAGCTAATACAACCCCGATCAGCCACTCCACGCCGATGCAGCCGCCTGATTATTTGAAGATTCCGGCCGACGAACTGGGGCACGGGCATTGTGTGTCCGTTCAGATTGTGCCCGATGCGGCGAGGCTGGCCGAGCAAATGGCCGCCGACATCGCCGACGAGATACGCGCCGCCGCTGAGACCGGTCTTCCATCGACGCTGATTGTGCCTGTTGGCCCGGTCGATCAATTTCCTGTGTTGGCCCGGCGGTTGAGTGCCGAGCGGATTTCCTGCCGCCACGTCGCGTTCATTAACATGGACGAATACCTGGACGATGCCGACGCCTGGCTGCCGGTCGAGCATCCGCTCAGCTTCCGCGGCTTCATGCAACGAGCGTTTTATGACTTGCTCGATTCGGCGCTGGCGCCGGCGGCCGAAAACCGCGTGTTTCCCGACCCCCGGCGGCCCGAAGCCATCGGCCAGTTGATCGAGCGACGCGGCGGCGTCGACGCCTGCTTCGGCGGCATCGGCATCAACGGCCACCTGGCGTTCAACGAACCGCCCGAACCGGGCGAAACGATGACGGTCGAGCAATTCGCCGCGCTGGGCACGCGCGTGCTGAGCCTAGCCCGAGAAACGCGCACCATCAACGCCGTCACCGTCGGAGGCGAGATCGGGCTGGTTCCGCGGCGGGCGGTCACCATTGGCATGCGCGAGATTCTCGCGGCCCGTCGCCTGCGGTTTTATTGCAATCGCCCTTGGCAACGCTCGGTCGTGCGTCGGGCGTTACACGGGCCGCTCACGCCCGAATGCCCCGCTTCGCTGCTGCGGCTGCACGCCGACGCCCGGTTGACCATCACCGCCGAAGTTGCG
>DATFDL010000330.1:0-10965 GCA_035252155.1 Pirellulales bacterium
CGGGCTTTTCCTCGCTGGCGCTTCGGGTTAGTGTGTTTTCGGGCCGGGTTCGCTACGATGTCGGAACCGACGAACGACGGAGACCTGAGTGCCGATTCACGAACTGACCGACGAACAGACTCGCACCTGGTCCCTGGCGCAAAAGGACCGCTGGTGGCTTGAAAATGTCTTCCGGGGCAATATGCCGCAGCTCACGCTGCGCTCGGCCGTCACCGGCATGGTGCTGGGCGGCGTGCTGTCGCTCACCAATATCTATGTGGGCGCCAAGAGCGGCTGGACGCTGGGCGTCGGCATCACCTCGGTCATTCTGGCCTTCGCCCTGTTCAAAACGCTCGCTCGGCTGGGGCTGGCCCGCGAGTTCACGATTCTCGAAAACAACGCGATGCAGTCGGTCGCCACGGCGGGCGGCTACATGACCTCGCCGCTTATCTCCAGCCTGGCCGCCTATATGATGGTCACCGAACGAGTAATTCCCATGTGGCAGCTCATGTCATGGGTCATCGTGCTGGCCGTACTCGGCGTGCTGTTTGCCTTTCCCTTCAAGCGCCGCTTCATCAACGATGAGCAGCAGCCTTTTCCCGAAGGCCGGGCGGCGGGCATTGTCATGGACTCGTTGCACCACGGCGACGCCGCCACCGGCCTGCTCAAGGCCAAGCTCTTGGTCTCGTTCGCCGCCCTGGCCGCGATCGTCAAGCTCCTACAGAACGAAACGATCACCGCGTATCTGAAAATCAAAGACTTTCGCTTGCACCTGCCGGAGTTTTTAGACGATTGGATTTATGAGCACACCGGCAAGCCGGCGATTTTGGGCACGCCCGTCACGAACTTGACGCTGCGGCCCGAGCTCGATCTGCCGATGGTTGGCGCCGGCGGCCTCATGGGCATTCGCACCGGCGTCTCCATCCTATTGGGAGCGATCGTCAACTATGCGGTGTTGGCGCCGATCATGATCGCCCGCGGCGAAATCACCCCCAGCGCGAAAGGCACGATCGGCTTTCGCGAGATCACTTTCTGGTCGCTGTGGTGTGGCGTGGCCATGATGACCGCCGCATCGCTCTTGGCGTTTTTTGGCAAACCGCAGATTTTGTGGCAGGCATTGGTGAAACTGGCCGGCTTTGTTCGGCCGCGCGACGCTGGCCGCGAGGCCGATGTGCTGGGTCATATCGAGCTGCCGCTGGGCGTCTCACTGGTGGGCGTGCCGCTCATCGGTGTGCTGGTGGCCATCATGGGGCGGCAATTCTTTGGTATCGACTATTGGCTTTCCGTGGTTGCGTTGGGCCTGGTGTTTTTCTTTTGTTTGATCGCCATCAATTCGACCGGGCTGACCTCCATCACGCCCATCGGGGCGATGGGCAAGCTGACGCAGTTGACCTTCGGCGTGCTGGCGCCGGGAAACAAAGAAGTGAACCTGATGACGGCGGGCATCACCGGCGAGGTGGCCAGTCACGCCGCCAATCTGCTGCAAGACATCAAGCCCGGCTACATGCTGGGCGCCAAGCCGCGGCAACAGGCGGTCGGTCATCTGCTCGGCATTCTGGCCGGTGCCTTGCTCTCCATCCCGGTGTTCTATCTGGTGTTCTTAAAAGTTCCGCCCGAACAATTGCTGGCGAAGGAACTTTCGATGCCGTACGAGCTGGATGCCAAAAGATATCCCATGCCCTCGGCGACGGTGTGGAAGGCGGTGGCCGACGTGCTGGCCGAGGGCATTCACAAGATCAAGCCCACCGCCCAATTTGCGGCCCTGGCGGGCATCCTCATCGGAATCGTTTTGGAGCTCGCGCGGATGGCCACGCGGGGCCGTTTTCCGCTTTCGCCCGTGGCGCTGGGTTTGGGATTCTTGATTCCCTTTCCCACCTGCTTGTCGATTTTCACTGGTTCGCTTTTGTTTTGGTTGGCCGAAAAATTGTTTTACGACCGTGAGTCGCCGATCAACCGGGTGGTGGTTCAAAACCAGGAGCCGATCTGCGCCGGCCTGATCGCTGGCGGTTCGCTCATGGGCATCGCCGTCGCGGTGGCTGAGCTGTTTTTGCCGACGGCAGGGTGAACGGAGGGGTCGGGATTCGGGGGTCGGGGGTCAGGGACACTCGGCGTCGGGAACCAGCCGGGGGCGGCTGGTCCACATGCGGAAGTTAAATGACTATCGGGGTGTTATCTCGGCAGCGTTGCCCAATATGAACCATTCTTCAACCAGCGCCTCCGACCAAACCACGTGGACGCGTCGCGGTCTGCTTCGCTTGGCCGCTGCTGGCTCCGCGGCATTTGCGTGCCAGCCCACGGAGGCCAACGCCGGGGATAATCGGTCGATCCTCGACGCGCCCGAACTGCGCGATGCCATCAATCAGCTTGACCCTTACTTCACGCCGCAAGAGAAGTTTCAAGATGTCTCGCGCGGCAATCCGCTGCCGCACTCGCTGTCCGATGATAAGAAGCAAGATGCCGGGCTGACGCGCGACACGTGGCGATTGGAGGTCGTCTCCGATCCGGAACATCCCGTCAAGCTGCGGCGGCCGTTGACGGCGACTGATGGCACGGCCATCGACTTTGAGCGGTTGATGCAGTTGGCCGAAAAACACGCGGTGCGGTTCGCCAAGGTGATGACGTGCCTGAATATCGGCTGCCCGCTGGGCATGGGCCTGTGGGAAGGCGTGCCGCTGCGCGAGGTGCTCTGGCTCACGCAGCCGCGTGAAGACCTGCGCCGCGTGTTCTACTACGGCTATCACAACGACGACCCGAAGCAGATGTTTCGCAGCTCGTTGCCGGTCGGCCGCGTGCTGGAAGATCCCTACGACCTGCCGCCGGTGATTTTGTGTTACAAGCTCAACGGCCAATGGCTCGACAGCCGCCGCGGCGGCCCAGTGCGGATGGTCGTGCCCGAGGGGTATGGCTTCAAGTCGATCAAGTGGCTCTCACACGTGGTGCTCTCAAACCTCTATCATGCCAACGACACCTATGCCGAAGGCAACAACGACGTCGACAGCCCGTTAAAAACCTTCGCCGCGACGATCTCGGCGCCCGGCAAGGTGAATGCCCGGCAGCCAATTCCGGTGACCGGCTATGCCCAGGTCGGCATCTCCGGCCTCTCGAAGGTGCAGGTCTCGATCACTCCCAAAGACCACGCCTGGCCGGCCGACGACAAGTATTTTGCCACGGCCGACTGGACCGACGCGCAGATCTTACCTCCGCCCGAGCAATGGGGCAGCGACCTGCCCGACGGCAAAATCGCTGCCGGCACGCTGGGCTTCGACCCAGCTACGGGGCGGCCGAACACCTGGCCCATGCGGTTATGCAAAGTCTATTGGGCCTCGCTCCTCGCCGGTCAGCCCGCCGGCCGCTACGAACTGCGCAGCCGCACGATCGACGAAAAAGGCATCGCCCAGCCCCTGCCGCGGCCCTTTCGCAAGTCGGGCCACAGCGCGATCGAGACGGTGGATGTGGTCGTCGGGTAACGGTGAGCCGCCTAGCCGCCGTTGAATAACAGACAGATCACGTCCATCGTCGAAACGGCCAGGGCGGGATTGTGAATCTGGTCGCCGTCGACGCACTCCTGCCAGACACGTAAGGCGTGTCGCAAGTATTGTTCGCGCGATTCATCGATCAGCTCTTCGCCCACTTGCGCCAGCGCCGTGGGCCAGAGCGACTTGAGCTCGTCAAAGGCTCCAGGCTTACCGGCAATCGACTCGAAAACCAAATCGTCTAACAGTTCCAGGGTTTCCAGCGCCTTTGGGCAGTGCGCGCCGAGCGTCTGCGAAGGATCGACGGGCAAATCGGCGGTGGGCGCGGCCGCTTTCGGCTGGCTGGTGCGCTGAAAGCGCGAATGGGCCGCATCGGCACGATGTTGGTCGTCGGCCGCTGGCGCAGTGGCAACCGCGGTAGGTGGCTCGGCCATCGACTTCTGTAGGGAACGGACTCCGTGCCGTTCCGCGGGGGGCGAGCCGAGGTTACCCTGCCCTTGATCCACCAAAGCAGGCGATTCGCTCGCCATTTGTTCGAGCAGTTGCTGACCCAATACTTGCAGATACTCGAGCGTGAGAGCCGGTCGGGGGGTGGCAAGCTGTTGCGCCAAGAAAGTAAGCTTGCCGGCCGCGATGCTGCTGGCGACAAACCCGCCCCAGCCCGTCGTGGCGCTGAATTGTTGAGGAGGCTTGCCGCCCAACTCCACAACCGTTCGCTCGCCGAGCCGCGCCAGGCGGCGAATCTCGACCGGATCGTTGCTCAAGCAAAGCACGCGGAACGGCCGGCGCGGCGAGTATTTTAAGCCGGTTGAAAACGAAAAGTGCGGCCGGCATTCGACCGGCAGGCAATTGAACAAGCCCGCCACCAGCCGCAACGGTTGGCTGCCGCCGACCAAGGCCAGCGCCGGCGAGGCGATCGCCGCTTCGAGCACGGCCGCCAGCCAGGTGACACCCGGTTCGCCACGAAGCTGCCCGAGCAAGGCTTGATCAACCGCTGCCGCCCGTCCGGCCAGGCGAAAGGCTTCGAGCGTTTCGGGAATTTTTTCATGGACCCGCACCGAGCCTTGGGCAAAGGCCGCGTTCAGCAGCGCGAAGGGATTGTTGGCGAACCGCGCCAGGCCCTCGGCATCGACCACTAGGCACTGCGTATAGACTTTCGGTCCGCCGCGGGCGCTGTACTCCTGCCCGCCGGGCGTGGTCTTCGAGACGCAATAGCCGCCGCCGGGCAGATGAAAAAAATTGACGCTCACGGCGTCCTCGCCCGATTCGAGCAGCGAGTCGTGCGACGGCCCCCAGGCCGAAAGCTCGCGCAGGTCGGCCTCGTCGATGCCCGCACTGTGAGCCACGAGTTGATATCCCTCGCGCCGGCTCGTCTCGGCCGAGGTGAAAATCGCTTGTTCGACTAGCATTAACTTTTGACTTGTTGGACGAGCCACTCGAACGGTTCGACAATGCCGCGGGGCTCGACGCGCAGCGGCACTCGGACCAGCCCGGCGCGGGTTTGACGGTAGGCGCAGCCGCCAGCCACGCCCGAGGCAAAGAACTGATAGTTGCGGAATCGCTCACGGCATTGCCGCCAAAAACCGGGGGCGCGGACCTCCGCAAAGCGGGCCGGATCGACGAAGCACTCTTCGCACTCGTCGGCCTTGGTCAAGACAAACCCGATCGGCCTTCTGGCCCAACCGTGCTTCGGCCGCTCGTCGATCTCGGCCAGGTAGCTGAGCAGCTTCATCGTGAAATAATCCTGGTCGAGCGAGCCGGCTTGCAGCTTCACGGCGTCGATGAGGATCAGCACGCCGGCGCACTTGGAGAGCAGCGGATGAATGACGTCGTAGGTGTGCGGATGATCGACCTCTTCCAGCAGGGCTTCGCCGGCCAGGTCGGGCATGACCAGATCGAGCGGAATCTTGAGCGACGGCGAGCGAATTTGGCAGTGCACCCAGTTCCAGCGGTCGGGCTCGCTGGGCGTCTTGCTGGGAAACTCGCCCCGCGCCAAGGCCGAGGCGGTCGACTGCTGCAGTGTGATCGAAAACGCTCCGCGGGCCAGCATCTGCAAGCGGTCGGGCTGGCGCGAAAGCATGTCCATCAGCATGCCCAAATAGACCGTTTTGCCCACCCCACTGGCCCCGATGGTGGCCAACAGGCGTGGACGGATCTTCTGGCTCGCCGCCTGGTGCGTCAAGGCCATCGGCGCAAAGCACTGCCGGCAGAGCTCGGCGTCGTACGTGTTGTCATCGCCGCAGATGTAGCACGGCGCCTGCGCCGCGTAATTGGCGACTAGCCGTAGCGAGTCGAGTGGTTGCACGCCTTCTTTGATCATACCAAGGCTCCTTCAGGCTCGGTGACGGCGGCGGGCAATTGTGCCCCATCGACCCCAGCCGAGCACGGCTGTGCCGCAGGCGGGGGTTCCTCCGAAACGCCGGGGTGCGCGGCCACGTCGCACAACCCCAGCGCGCAGCGGAAGCCGATGTTGTGTCTGCGGGCGAGCGGGTTTTCGCCGCTTTCGAATTGGCAGGTGGCCTGATTCTCGAAATAGGTATCGAAGGCGCCGCCGCGAATGCTCTTCATGGGCATCGGCAGCGACAGTTCTTCGCCGTCGGCTGTGACGACCCCGAACGTGCCCGAAGTCCACTCCCAGACGTTGCCGATCAATTGATACACGCCGCCGACGCTCACGCCCAAGGCGTACTCGGTGACGGCCACGGTGCGTCCCGGTCCCGAACCCCACAGGTTGCAACGTTGACGGTCCATCGTATCGCCCCAGGGAAATTTGCGCTGCCACTGCTGCTCTTCGGAGAGCGGCACGGGCCAACTGGCGGCCTTGACCCACTCGGCTTCGCTGGGCAGCCGCTTGCCGACCCACCGAGCGTAGGCGGCCGCTTCGTACCAACTGAGGCCGACCACCGGATGTTCGGCTTCGCCCCTGGCGAACTTGCCGTTCTTCCAAAACCGCGGACCAGGGCAGCCCGAAGCATCGACGAAATCGAGCACCGCCGGCCAAATCTGCGGGTCCCAAAGCGGCATCTGCTGATAGCCGCCGGCCTTGACAAACTGATGGTATTGCGCGTTCGTCACCGGGTAACGATCGAGAAACAACGGCTGGACAAAGCGTTGCTCTTCGGCCGTGTCGCGATCGTCAATCCGTTCGCTGTCGGGCCTTGCGAGCGTGACTTGTCCCTCGGGCACCAAGGCCATTCGATCTTCGAGCGTCTCGCGAGCCTGGGAAAACTGATCCACCGACAGATTACCCACGACTTGCCGCCGCAACAGCAGCGCATAACGATCTTGCCGCAACATGCCGTCGACCAACGATTCGACGTCGCCCGCGTCGCCGTCCGCGGGGCAGTCATCGTCGTCGATGTCGTCGGCCGCGGGCGAATCGTCCTCTCGGGGCGCGGGCGGGCGTCCGCGGCAACCCAGCGCCAGCCAAGCCAATGCCCCGCAGACCCAGGCCACGATGCCCCACCAGCGCATCCACCAGCTTGAGGCGAGGGCAGCTCCGGCAATGCCCGCCATCCAATACACCCAGCGGCGTCGATCGTGTGCGGTCATGGTACCCTCGCCGAGGTGGCTCACTTGTTGACCTTTTTGCCGGTGCGTCGCTTGGCAATGTCTTTCTGCAGCATGTCGAACTGTGCCATGACCGATTCGAGCATGGGGTCGCCGCCGTCGGCGGTTGGTTTGGCCGCGGCGTCCGCGGCCGCGCCCGACCGAGCAGCGGCGGCCGGCGCCGTATTCTGCCGTTCGAGCAGCTTGCGCATCTGCTTGAGTTCTTTGGCCCACTCGGTGCGTTCGGCCGCGGTCTGCTGTTTTTCGGCGGCGGCGGTTTCGGCCAGCTCGACGACGCGGCGGCGGACCGTTTCGAGCTCGGCCTCGAGCAAGGCCCGCTCCTTCTGCAGTTCGGCCACTTGCCGCACGGCTTCGCCGTCGCCGGCGCCGGTCTCTTCCGACCGCTCGATGAGCTGTGCACGGGCGGCGGCCAATTCGCCCCGCACCGCGGCCAGCTCGGCCGTGGCGTCGACCAGCCGGTTGATCTGTTCACGTGCCGCCACCAGATCGTGTTCCAGGCCCGAACGTTGCTGTTCTAACTGCGTCAGTTGAGTGCACATTTCGGCCGCCGCCGCGTCAGCTTCGGCCGAAGTGCGTTCGGGCTTCCGCAACAATTCGGCCCGCGTGTCGGCCAACTCGGCGCGGATCGCCGCCAAGTCGGCGGTGGCGTCGGCAAGTCGGCTGATCTGCTCGCGAGCCGCGGCCAGGTCGCTTTCGAGCGCCGTCCGCTGGTGTTCGGCGTCGGCCAATTGCGCGCACATCTGCGCCGCGGCCGCATCGGCCTGGGCGGCGGTGCGCTCGGGCTGCCGCAGCAGCTCGGCGCGGGCCTCGGCCAACTCGGCGCGCACATGAGCCAGTTCGAGCGTCGCCTCGCTCAACCGCGAAATCTGGGCGCGGGCCGCCGCCAGCTCTTGCTCGAGCGCCTGGCGTTGAACGCCGACTGCTTCGATCTGGCGCGACAACTCGTCGCGTTCTTGCTCGACGGCGGTTAATTGGCTGAGCACGGCTTCGGTGGCCGTGCCCGTGTTCGCTTCGGGCGGCCCCGCTTGGCGCAGCCGATCGAACTCGGCGCGGGCCTTTTCCAACTCGGTCTGCGTGGCCTCGAGCCGGGCGCGTTGTTCGTGCAGTTGTTGCGCGTCGCTGGCGACGTTGCGGCGATGCTCTTCGAGTTTTTGGCGCTCGGCCTCCAACTCCCGATGTTTTCGCCGCAGCTCGCTGCGCTGATGGTCGAGGTTGCGGCCTCGCTGCTCGAGGCTGGAAGCCAACGCTTCCAATTCATCGAGTTGCTGATTGAAGAATTCGTCGTAGGCCGTGCCGCCGGCGCGCCACGCGCCTAGCGTTGCTTCGACGTTTTCCCAGCCAGGGGGTGGTGCAATCAAATCCGCTGTCACGACTCTCGCTGCCTAATCAAAGGGTGCAATCGCGGACGCGGCCGAAAGGCCAGCATAGGCGCAATCGCCTGGCGACGGGCAAGAAAGGGACACCCGCCTCGGCAACTCTACGTTAGTGCTCGCCGCCGAGCAAACGCCCGTGGAACGGAATTTATTCCGTTCGCTCGGTGGGTACGGAATGTTTTTCGCGGCACTACGGCATCGCCCCGCGCCGGCCACGAGCCCACCCCGACGGGTGGGATGCTGTAGAAAACGCCGCATTTTCATGGGCGTTGCAAATTTGCAACGCCCGGAGAGAGCAAGAATTTTATTATTTTGGTAGTTCAGGGGTCTTGCATAAAATTTACTGTGTGCCAACATAGTCTGGGGCAACGAACCAGCGGAAATCTCACACAGTTCTATTGCTTCCAGGAGAAACATCATGTTGCGGAGTGTGCGTTTATTTTCGGTTGTGCTCGCTTTAGGGGCGATCGCCTATGCGGGCGAAGCAAAGGCGGCGGGGCGGCTGGCTGCGTTTCGCGCGGCGCGCGTCGCTGCGATTGAGGCGGCCTTCCAACCCAACGCCGCAGCCCCTGAAGCTTACGCGGCTCCGGCCCCCGCGGCCGATGCGGCCCCTGCCGCTGGCGCGCCGATGGCCGGATCGATGGGCGGGTCGTGCTGCTGCCCGACGCCTTGCATCACCTACCGTCATCGTGGCCACCACAAGGTTTGCTGTGGCTGTGCGCCGTCGTATGAAACGGTTTTGTGTGCCACGAATCCTCGGACCTGCTGCCCGGTGAACATTCCGGTCTGCGTGCCGGGTTGCTGCACGGGCGCTCCGACGACGACCTGCCATCACAACACGGTGCGCTATGAGTGGTGCTGCGGTTATAAAGTGACCGTCCGCTTCAAGCACAACGGCGACGTCGTGGTGGTCAGCCGCGGCTAAGCGGAATACCCCAGGCCAACAAAAAGCCTCGACCCTCAAAGGCGGCTTCACTGCTCTGCGAGACTTGGTACACTCGCCGTAAGGCGGGCGTGACCAGGCCGCGGGTGGTGCAGCCGCCTTTATCTTTTTGATGGGCTTCCGGCGATCTTGATGATGAACACGGTGCGCGATCCATCCACCGAGGATCCTCTGCTGCGCAGCGCTCGCCGCGAGGCCTGCGTGGTGTTCGGTGTCTGGCTGGCGGCATTGCTCTATACGATCGGCTATTGCTACGCCTTCGGTTATGGGCGAGGTTCTGAAACCCCGACGCTCTGGCTAGGTGTGCCCGACTGGGTGCTGTGGGGCATCGTGCTGCCGTGGACGCTGTGCACAGTGATCTCCTGGTGGTTTGGCCTGCGGTTCATGAGCGACGACGACCTGGGCGGCGAACCCGAAGGCGAACTCGTCCCGCGCGGGGCGCCGTATGAATGAACCCTCGGCCGGCGGCGGCGCTCTGGTCGCCTTGCTCGTGTTTGTGGTCGCGTCGGTCTGGCTGGGCACGATCGCTCAGCGAATCGTCGAGCGAGGCTCGTTCTTGAAGGGCTACTTCCTGGGCAATCGCGGCCTGGGCGCCTGGGCGCTGGCTTTGACCACCACCGTGCAAAGCGGCGGCACGTTTATGGGCTTTCCGTCGCTGGTCTACAGCCACGGTTGGGTGCTGACGCTCTTCATCGCCGGCTACATGGTGGTGCCGATCACCGGCTTCGGCATGATCGGCAAACGCATGGCGCAACTCTCGCGGCGGACCGGGGCGATCACCGTGCCAGACCTCCTGCGCGAGCGCTTCGCCAGCCCGGCGGTGGGCGTGGCCGCGTTGGTGCTGATTCTGTTCTACCTCAGCTTCATGATGGTGGCTCAGTTCAAAGCGGGGGCGATCGTGATGAAGGTGGCCATGCCCGGCTCGCACGCGCTGACGCTCGACGAATCGGCCACGACCGGGTTCGACTATTACTATTTCATCGGACTGAGTGTCTTTGCCCTGACGGTGGTGGGCTACACGGCGATCGGCGGCTTTCTGGCGGCGGTTTGGACCGACTTGTTTCAGAGCGTCATGATGCTCATCGGCGTGATGATCTTGTTGCCGCTGGTGCTCTGGACGGCGGGCGGACTCGAACACGCCTCGCTGGCGGCCGCCGAACACACCGGCCCGGAGTTTCTTTTGGCGCCTGGCTATTCGCACGATGGGCGCGAGTTCTTGCCGCTGGGTTTGGCGTTTTCGATGTTCTTTTTGTGGGTCTTTGCCGGCGTCGGTTCGCCGGCGGGCATGGTGCGAATCATGGCCGCCAAAGACACTCAAACCGTCCGCCGCTCGGTCGCCCTGCTCAGCACCTACAATATGTTCATCTATCTGCCGCTGATCGCCATCTGCATCTGCGGCCGCGCGATCATCCCAGACCTGCCCGGAAAAACCGACGAGATCATTCCACGACTGGCACTGCTGACCACCAGCAAGTTCGCGGGCGGCTCGCTGGTGGCCGGGCTGATCTTGACGGCGCCCTTCGGCGCGGTCATGGCCACGGTTAGCTCGTATTTAGTGGTCATCGCCTCGGGCTTGGTGCGCGACGTTTACCAGCGTTTCATCCGACCCACGGCCTCGGTGGCCGAA
>DATFDL010000331.1:0-16308 GCA_035252155.1 Pirellulales bacterium
GTCGGCCAACCGCAGCGCCTTGACCGAGCGGCTGCCGACGATCACCGCGTTATCGCCGTAGACTCAAGCGAGATAGAGCCCGTCATCGCGCGGCTTGTGCCAGCGCACCGTGCCGTCGGTGAGATTGAGGCAGTAAATCTCGCTCGATTCGAGCGGCGTGAGCAGCACGTGTCCGTCGGCGATCGTCAGGCTGGCATCGGCCCAGCGATCGTCATCGGCCGACTCGACCATCTGCTGCATGCCCGGAAAGCGGACCATCACTTGATTGTTGAACGCATCGGTCACGCGCGGATATTGGTATCCCCACAACAGCGAGCGCGTGGTGAGATCGACGGCCACCACGGCGCCGGCCGACGTGGGACAGACCAGAATGCCGTCAGAGAACGAGGGGGTGGCGCCCGCCAGGCGGCGCAGCGGTTCTTCGAACAACACAGGATCGAGCACGACCAACTGTTGCGACCATTCGATGGCGTCGTCGTAGTTTTTGTCGCGGAGCTTTTTGGGATCGATCACGAACAGCCGGATCTCACCTTTGATCTCGGCCAGGGCGTAGAGCCGCCCGCCCAACGGCAGCGGCGGCCCCAGAAAAAACCCGCCCGAAAGCGCGCCCACCTGGTCGCCGGGCCGTGTGTCGATTTCGCCCACCAGTTTGCCCTGCGAGGCGATTTCGTAGGCCACCAGCCGATTGTGGCTTTGCATCGTTCCGCCGCGCTGCGAGGGACGCGGAAAGAGCATCTGCCGCTGCATCTGTTGATCGATGGCCGCGGTCTCGTCGGTAAACGAGCCTTTGTCAGGCTCGTCGATGCAGTAGATCATCTCGCCGTCGCTCGACAGCGTGCCATAGACCGCGCTGTCCCAGACGCGCCGCTCGAGCCAGTTGGTCAGCGCGGCCGAGCCGCGCGAGCCGGGGGGCAACGCCAAGGCGTCGACCAGCGAAGTGGTCTCGTGCTCTTTCTCGCTTTCGACCCAGATGCGCTTGCCGGTGTGAAAATCGACTCCCACCAGGCCGGTCAGCGAGCGCATGAAGACGTAATCGCGCACCGCCAGCGGATGCAGCCCCGGCAGCAGCCGGCTGCTTTGTTCCAAATGATCTTGGGCGAGTTTGCCGAGCAACTCCTCGACGCGGGGATGGTCGGTCACGGGCACCGACCAGCGACGGTTCAACAGCGGACTGCTGCCGGCGCTGGGGGCGTTGCGCGACGGACTGCCACGATACATCGACCATTGCGTGGCATCGGCGTCGCCATCGTCCGGCGGTGCCACTTCGGCGAGCCAGGCCAATGCTTGCGCGTCGGTGGCAAACGACTTTCGCTCGACGCCAGCGATGCGGAAGGTGGCGTCGGGCAGTCGGCGGTTCAGGTTCTTGAGAATCGCCGCGGCCTGCTCGGGCCGGCCCGCGCGGGCCCAGCACAACGCCAGATCGACGGAGAGCGACGGATCGAAATCGTCGGCGGCCGACGTGCCTTGGAGCCGGCCGAGCGACAGGGCCGCCGCCAGCGGCTCGCCGCGCTGCAGTTGAGCCGCGCCGAGCAGATAGGTGGCCTCGTAGCCGGCCCGCGTGTGGAAGAATTTGCGAGAGACTTCGGCCAGCCCGGCCAGATCGCCGCGCTCGACCGCGTCGTCCAGCATGCGCCGCGCTTCGGCGCCGTACTGCAACTCATAAGACGCCTTGCCATCGGCCGGCATCGCGCCGAGCAGCCGCTGCGCCTCGCCCTTCAGGCTGCGATAGATGCGTTCATGCCGATCGGGCTGAAAAAAGAAATCCTCGGGCGATTCGAGGATGGTGCTGAGCAACCGGGCGGCTTCGCCAAATCGCTTTTGCTCGATCAGCTCATTGGCCAACGACAGCTTTTGCAGGGTCTCGCGATCGGGCGGATAAAAGACGCTGTCGGATGCTTCTTCGTCGCCGGACTGGGCCGCCATACGGTTCCGCAAGGCGCCGCGGCGAAATTGCATCCGCATGCCTCCCGGCTGGTTCTGAGCCAGTCCGACGGGCAAATCGGGCCAAACGAGCAGGCCAAGCAGGCTGCCGACCACGGCACAAACCAACGCGGGCTTCAGAATCCGTTCGGCTTCCACAGTGGCGCCACTCCCCTCGTAGACCGGCCGGGAAAGAAACATAACTCTCTAGTAAACAATATCTTACACGATTTGGCGAGACCGGGCAATGTAGCTCGCCGGACGCTGAGCGGTCGATCTGAGTCGGTAGCTGACTTCGTGAGAAGTCAGGGCGCCACAAGCCGCCCCCCGGCCAGAATTCTCACGAATTCTGCTACGACGGTCGGACATCGATGCCGCGATTTTCCCGTTTTTTCGGCCATTTTGGCCGTTTTGAGGGTTGCATTTTCGTGCGTGTCGATTTAAATCATCGCGTCCAAGCAAAACGGACCCTGCGTTACGTTACCCGTTTCTTACTCATCTCCCCAGGGAGGAAAACCGCATTATGGCGAAAGCCCCAGCCGCGAGTGGCGCCAAAAAACCTCGAGCGCCCAGCAAAAGTGAAGTTCTCAACAACATCGCAACCGCAACGAATGTGCCCAAAAAAGAAGTGACCGCCGTGCTGGAAGCCCTGGCCGAAGAGATCCGCAAGGCGATCGGCAAGCGTGGCGTCGGGGTCTTTCAGATTCCGGGCTTGGTGAAGATTTCGCGGAAGCAAGTGCCCGCCAAACCAGCCCGCAAGAACGCCCCCGATCCCTTTAATCCGGGACAATTTCGCGACTACCCGGCCAAGCCCGCCTCGGTAAAAGTGCGGGTGACCGCCCTGAAGAACCTGAAGGACATGGTCTGAGCGGACTGGCCGCCAACTCGGGTCAAGCCAGCCCGGCGTGAAGCGCGCTTCGCGCCGGGCTTTTTTCCCCCCGCGGTCGCCGCTACAATGCCGCTCCCTATCGACGGTCGTTTTGGCAAGGATGCCTATGTCCGCGGATCGTACCGCTGCGCCCGAAGCCTCGCTCTTGGCTGGTCCCCTTAACCTCGCCACTCGCTTGGCGCTGGGCTTTCCCGCCGCCACCGTGGCGCTGGCCGTGGCCGTGACCGTGGTGTCGGTGGCGTATACGTGGCAGCATCTGGGGTATCGCACTAGCCGGCTCGACTTGCTCAATCCTGAAAGCGACTACAACCGCCTCTGGATCGATTACATCAACGAGTTTGGCGATGAAGACGACGCCGTGGTGGTCGTCGAGGGGGCCAGCCGCGACCAGGTGGTGCCGGTGCTCGACGAAATTTCTGAGATGCTGGCCCGCGAAGACCGGCTGTTTCACGCCGTGCTGCACGGCGTCGACCTGGGCAAGATCAGGGCCAAGGGGCTTCATTACCTCTCGCAAGAGGAGCTGCGCGGCATCGATCAGTTCTTGGCCGACGTCAGTCCGATCATTCAAGAGGGAAAATGGACCCGGCTGAACTTGGGCGGCATGCTGGCCGCGATGAACGAGCGGCTGACGGCGGCGGCACGCCAACCGAACCTGGTCAGCCCCGACCTGGCCGTGCGAGAGTCGCAGCGGCTCACCGAAAGTTTGCAGGCCACGCTGAGCCAGAAGACGCGATACCAATCGCCCTGGCCCGAAATGCCGCAATCGTTCGCCACGCTGAGCGAGCTGAACGCCGAATACTTGCTCACCAAGGACGGCACGCTGGGCTTTGTGCTGCTGCGGCTGGCCACCGATCCCGAAGGTTTTGCCCGAAACAGCCGGGCCACCCAGGCCCTCCGCGAGCTAATCGCACAGGCCAACACCCGGCACCCCGAAGTCAAAATCGGATTGACCGGGCTGCCCGTCATGGAAAACGACGAGATGCGCTCCAGCGAGCAGTCGATGTATTGGTCGAGCTTGCTCTCGCTGGTCGGAGTCGGCTGCTTGTTTGTGGCGGGCTTTGGCGGCGTGCGGCACGCCCTGCTGGCCAACCTGGTGCTGTTGATGGGCATCGCCTGGTCGTTCGGCTATCTGACGCTGGTGATCGGGCATCTGAACATTCTGAGCATGTCGTTCACCGTCACGCTCATCGGCATCGGCATCGACTACGGCGTCTATTACGTGGCCCGCTATCTGCAAGTGCGGTCGCGCATTCACAATTGCAAGGAGGCCCTGCTCGAAACCACTCGCGGCGTCGGACCCGCCATCGCCACCGGGGCCATCACCACGGCCATTTCGTTCTTCGCGGCGGGCTTCACCGACTTCACGGGCATCGCCGAGCTGGGCATCATCGCCGGGGGCGGCATTTTGCTCTGCGCCGTCGCCGAGCTGCTGGTGCTGCCGGCCGTAATCGCACTGGTCGATCGCAGCGGACTGGGCCTGCAAATTCCCGAGCCGTTGGCCATTCACGCTTGGATCGGGCCGCTGCTGCGGCGCCCGCGTTTTTTGCTGGCCTCGACCTTGCTGTTCACTTTGGTCGTTTCGTCGGGCGTTAATTATTTGTGGTACGACCACAATTTGCTCAACCTGCAGGCCGAGGGGCTGGAGAGCGTCGAGCTGGAGCAGAAGCTGCTGGCCAAGTCGGACCAGAGCGTGTGGTATGCCCTCTCGATCGCCGAGAGCGCCGACGAGCTGCGTGCCCGTAAAGAGGCGTTGGAAAAGCTCGATTCGGTCGATCATGTCGAAGACATCATTCGACTGTTGCCGCAAGACCACGAGGCGAAGCAGCCGATCATTCAGCGGATTCAAGACCGGCTGGCGAACCTCGCCGAGCGGCCGCCGGTGATCCCGGTCGATAAGCCCGATTATCTGGGGCGGGTGTTGGCCCGCAGTCAGCAGTTGCTGAGCGAGATACCCGCGGGGCGCCGGTGCATTCGCGATGTCGAGACGATTCGGGCCGAGCTGCGGCGGCTGTCGCAGGGCGATTGTTACAAGCGAGTCTTTCAGTTTCAGCAAGATATGGCGGCTGACTTGCTCACGCGGCTGCACATTTTGCGGAGCATGGCCAACCCCGAGCCGCCCAAGCTGACCGACCTGCCCGAAAGCCTCACGCAGCGGTTTGTGGGCAGCCACGGCCAGCACCTGCTGAAGATTTACGGCCGCGGCAACATTTGGGACATGGATGCCTTGGAGCGGTTTGTGAAGGACGTACGGAGCGTCGATCCGCGGGCCACCGGCAACCCGCTGCAAGCCTACGAAGCCTCGCTGCAAATGAAATCGAGTTACGAAGAGGCGGCCTTTTACGCCTTGCTGGTGATTATGGCGGTGTTGGTCTTTGACCTGCGGAGCATTCGTTACGCGTTGTTGGCCGCGCTGCCGTTGGGAGTGGGCGTGCTGCAAACTTTCGGGCTGCTAGGCATCTTGGAGGTGCCGCTTAATCCGGCCAATATGATTGCGTTGCCGTTGATGTTGGGCATTGGCGTCGACTATGGCGTACACATCATTCACGAATACCGCGAACAGCGCGGGCGATATCGCATGTCGCCCGCCACGGCGGTGGCCGTGATGGTCGACGGGCTGACCACGGTGGTGGGTTTCGGCTCGCTGATGGTGGCCAGCCACCGCGGCCTGCAGAGCCTGGGCCGCGTGCTCACGCTGGGCGTGAGCTGCTGCATGTTCACCTCGATGGTGATGTTGCCGGCGCTCTTGGTCTTGATGTCGCGCCATCGCAGCCGAGACGAAGAATCATCGGTCGATGAGCCGCTCGCGGCGCCGCAACGCGTGCCTTCGCGTCGCGTAGACGCCGCCCAACGTTCCGCCAGCGGCCCACACCGCCCGACCAGCGTAAAAGTCCGGGCCAGGTAGCCCCGGGCCTTGTGCCCGGCCCGGAGGATGGCCTTCCAGGCCGTCCCGCACGATCTCTGCTGCTCGGAGCAGCCGCGAAAGGCAGAATGACAAGAGGAGAGCGCGCCTTTCAAGTCACGTCCGACAAGGAGAGCCTCGATGCAATACCTTGATAAAGAGCGGATCACAAAAACTCCAGAGGTCTGCGGCGGGCGCGCGTGCATCGCAGGCCATCGCATTCGTGTCATGGATATTGAGGGGTGGCACGAGAAGCGGGGCTATTCGGCCGCGCGGATTGTTGAGGAGCTCTTTCCGTCGATTACCGATGCCGACGTGTATGCCGCGCTTGCATATTATTTCGACAATCCGGAGGACATTGAAAAAGATATCCAGTCGGGGATGGATCACGCCGGGATCGCTTGGTGCCCGCAAGAGAAGTAGGGAATCGGCGCGCTGCTCCAGCTCCTTGAGTTGCTCCATAAAATCTCTGATCGCGATCAGATGCGCAACCGGCTGGAGTATTTATGAACACGGCCGCTTGATTGGCGGCGAGGCATGCGCGCGCTCTGCCTCTCAGAGCGTAGGCTAACCATCATTCCGGCAGCGGCTTGCCGCGGGTTTCGGGAGCGAAGCAGATCAGCACCAGCCCGACCAGGTAAATCAAGCTCATCGAAGAACAGGCCAAGGGATAGCCGCCGGCGAGCGTGATGGGACCGATCGCCGCTTCCTGGGGAAATTGGTCCATCAAGTTGCCGATTTGCAACGCCCCAACGGCGGCCAGAATCCGCCCAAAGTTGTAGCCGAACCCTTGGCATGTCGCGCGGACGCCGGTGCGGAATAATTCGGGCAGATAGAGCGGCAGCCAGCCATAAAACGAGGCCGTGCAGACGCCTACTGTGAACACCGAATACAAGAATTGCTGACCGAACTCTGAATTGAACTGATAGAACCAGATCAGTGCGGCAATCGAGATGATGCAAAGTATCGCATAGGTAATGCGCCGTCCGAGCCAACCGCCGACCAGCGCCGCGGCGATCGTTCCGACGATCGCTCCTACGGCCGAGTACATTTGGGTTTGCTCCTTGGCGGTCGCCTGCCCATTGGTCAATTGATCGGCCCAAGTCGGAGCCCAGGTGGCCGCCGACCAGGTCGCCAGCAGGGGCACGCCCGCGAGGCCTGCCGCCAAAAGCATCCGTCCCAGAGTCGAACGCCACGCCGTCGCCGACAGCGCACTTGCCCGGTTTTCGCGCTGCAAATATCGCAAGACGGGGTAGCTATACCCGGCAACGGCCACGGCGACGCCCAAAAGCGTGATCACCAGGCGTAGGCCGAGACCGCAGGGCATCGCCCAGACGGTGATCGTCAGTGCCGGGCCAACGGCGCCTACCAGCACGCCCAACAGATCGCGCGTAGCCCAGTGCGAAGCTCCGCCGCGCTGCTGCTCGTGACGCCAACGCGGCGATTCGGGCACAAACAGGCGTATGAGCATCGTAAGGGCGGCCGGCGCTGTGCCTGCGATCATCATAATCCGCCAGCCTTTGTGAGAGACCAACGATGTCACCCAACCCGCCGGGAAGCTGCACTTCAGAAGCACCGATTCGATGTCTGCCAGTCCCTCGCCCACGGCGAAACCCAGCGCGCCGACCAAAAAGAACCCGAGATTGGCAGAAGCGCCAATCAGGCCGGCCATCAGCGCTCGCGAGCGATTCGGCCAGACCTCCATGACCAGGGCGACACCGAGCGACCATTCGCCGCCGATGCCCAAAGAAGAGATGAACCGCAGCACGCCGATTTGCCAGGCAGTACCCGCCACTCCGCAGAGTCCGGTGAAGACGGCGTAGGTGAGCACGCTGAGCGTCATGGCGCGCACGCGACCGATGCGGTCGCCTAACCAACCGAACAAGACTCCGCCCGTGGCCGCTCCGACCAGAAAGCTGGCGGTGATGATGCCCAACCATTTGCCGACCTCACTTTCGTCGACGGGCGCACCCACCGTCGGGGCCAAGAGCTCGCGCAGCGCCGGCCGGCCGACTTGAGAGAAAAGACTTTGCTCGGCGCCGTCGAACATCCAGCCCAGCAGGGCCGCCGCCAGCACCAGCCACTGGCCGCGGGTCACGCCCGTCGGCGACGCGTCGTCGGGTTTCGTCGCTGCCGCACCGCTGTTCATGTTCGATAAGAAAATGGGGCTTCAATCGGGCAATGTTTCCGCTTTCGGCTCCGGTAGCGCGAACGAGGCGATAGTTCCCGTGGCGTAAACCAATAGAGCGACGGCAGCCGCGGCATACGCCACGCTGGCCGGCCGCGTGATTCCGGGCAGCGCCGACAACATGATTGGAGCAAGACTAGTGGCCAGCGGATTTGCCGCCGTGCCAATCATGCGGCCGCCGACGTTGGCCGCAAAGCTTTCACCCGTGCCCCTGAGATAGGTCGGGTAGACGCGCGGCAAATAGTTTCCCCAAAAACTAAACTGAGCCACGGTGAAAAATCCCGCTGCGAACATGCCCCACTTCAGCACCGCGAGGCTCGAATCGCCCAAGTTGCCGGCCGCCGGAATAAAAAAGACGAGAGGAATAATGGCAAGCCCCGGAACTTGAAACAGGCGAAGCAACTTTCGTCGGCTGGCGATGCGAATGGCGAGCCAAGCCAGGGCGAAGCGACCCACTAATCCGCCGACTTCCTGATAGAGTTGGACTCGCCCGACGACGGCTTGCTGCTCGGCGGTCAACGACTTGACCTTCTCGGTAATCGAGGCGTGCTCGGAGCTGTCTTCCGGAACCTGGTCGAGCTGCTTGCGAAGCTTCACCAGTTGCGCCAAGTTTGGCACGAGGCCCGGCACGATTTGGGGAGTAAGTTGAATCGCGCCGAACGCCGCTCCATAGCTGCAAGCGAAAATCAGCGCGGTGACGATCGTGGTTCGCCGAAACTCCGGTTGGAAAAGCTCGCCGAAGCTCGGACGTTTGAGCGTGCCGGCTTCTTTTTTTCGCTGCCAGGCGGGAGACTCGGGCAGGAACGGTCGAATCACCAGGAGCGGTATGGCGGGAATCAGTCCAGAGGCCAGGGTGTAACGCCAAAACGCATTTGGTCCATGAAACGGCATCCAATCTGGGAAGCTCTTGGCATGGTCGACAAAATAGAGGAACGCGCCGGTGACCATGAGCCCGCCGATCGACGAAAACGCCTGGGTATATCCCAGCACCTTTTCACGCTGCTCGGGATTTGGGAAAAGCTCCGAAAGCCAAGCAACCGCCGCGACGAATTCGACACAGACGCCGATGAAGGTGGTGCAGCGCAGCACCAGCAGCATCTCGGCTGAGGTGCTGAACCCGGCCGCCGCGGCGGAAAAAGCGTAGAGCAAAATACTCCATACCAGGACGCGGCGCCGCCCAAGTATGTCGGTGAGATAGCCGCCCAGCAGACCGAAAGTGCCGCCGCAAACCGCGCTGCCCCACATCACGTATCCCGTCCACTTGAGGATGGCGGCGTGCCCGCTGTCGGTGTATTGATTGACGTGCAACAGCTCGGCCAATGCCGGGCGGGCAATCAGCGGCATCATCAGCAGCTCGTAGATGTCGAAGGCGAAGCCGATCGACGCGATGACGCAAATCAACCACTGAACGGCGGAAAGACTTTGATTTTGCGGCGCGGGAGACGAACCGTTCATGTCGCGTTGTCGAGGAGGGCGCAGGCGGGGCGGGAGCGACGCGAGCGCTTTGCCAAACGGCCGCGCCGGTCGTCCCACGAGCATAACAAGCCGCGCCGCCCGACGCCAGCAGGTGGGAGCTACGCATCAGTCGCGCTGGAGCCCCGACTTCTCACGAAGCTGGCTACAGATGAATCGGGGATCGCTGGCCCGGTTATTTCTTCTTAGGCTTCGTGTCCTTCTTGTTGCCGCCCCCAGGATCGAAGCTGAACGCGTTCTCGAAAGCGGCATCCGGGTCTTCTTCTTTGTCGGGATCTTTCAGCGCGCCCTGTGCGGCCTTCTCCATCTCGAACGACTGCGAGTCGCCCGCCTCGTCGAGAATGGCGAATTGCCCGTCGCCACGCAACACCAATACATGACCGGGACCTGCTACCTTGCCACGACCCGCCGAAATCGAATCGCCGCCCAGAATGTCGATCAGCAACGTATCGGTCTGGAAGTCGATTTCGATTTTACGCCCGGTGTTGTTTGGCGCGTCGGGGTCGGGCACCAGCACTTCGGCGTCCGGCTCGTTGAGCACCGTGCCGCGCCGCACCGCCAGCGGGCCGTTGAAAAACTTACGGGCCTCGGTGGCTTCCTCCTGGTCGAACTGTTTCAGGGCCAACTCGACCGTCGGCTCGCCTCCGGACTCTTTGCCCAGCGGTCCGGCCAACAACTGGCTGCCGTATCGCACGCTCACCGGCGGCGACGGCTCCGACCAGGCGGCCTCACGATACGGTCCCTCGCGATCGGCGTAGTTTTCCAAATAGCGGATCGGCACTTCGTAGTTCGGATTAAAGAAAACGAGCTTCACCCGGTACTGATACACCTTGCCCGGCTCGACCTCGAAATCGAAAAACCGGAACAGCTTCCACTCAGGCGGACGCTGCCCTTGGCGGACGTCGGCGGCGCCTTGCATACCGGACATGCCGCCGTAGCCGCCGGCCATTCCTCCATAGCCGCCGCCCATGCCGCCATATCCACCCATCATGCCGCCCATACCGCCGTAGCCCCCCATCATTCCGCCCATGCCGCCCATGCCACCGTACCCACCGGCCATGCCGCCATAGCCGCCACCCGCGCCGCCGCGCCCGGTACGGCCGTCGGCCTGCCGCGCGGTGCCGCGCTGGTTCGTGCGGTCGGGCTTCTTCTCTTTTTGCCGGCGCTGGGCGGCTTGCCGCTCTTCCTCGGCGCGCACTGCCGAAAGCAGCGGAATTTTGGGATGCGTGACTTCCAAAGGATCGAGATCGGCCCCAACCAGGGGAGGCAACGGCTCGGTGATGAGCTCAAGGTATTCGGCCGGCACGACGTCAGGGTAGTCTCCAGTCCAAGTGCGCATGTCGTCCCAAGCCTTGGCGACATCCACACTTTGCCACTTGGGCTCTTGCCCTGGCACGACCTCGGCCCGCTCGATATCGGGCCTCACGTAATGCGGAACGTTGCGCGATTTATCCGGATACGTCGAGTCGCGAAACGTTTTTTGATAGTCTTGATACTGCGCGGCGTAAGGAATGGCCCCGACCAGGCAGACCCAATAGCGGCCTTCGAGATGCGCCCCGGTGGGCACCGACGTGAGCACATGCTCGCCGGCGGCCTGCTTGCGGGCGGCCAGCGCCGCCGCCTCTTCGGCCTTGGCTTGCACTTCTTGCTGACGCTTCTTTTCTTCTTTCTCTTTCTTTTGCTCTTCGCGCCGGTTTGTTCGCTGCCGTCCGCCGGGGCCCATCATGCCACCTTGCATTCCCATGCCGCCTTGCATACCGCCCGGCATCAGGCCCGGCATTGCGCCTCCCCTGCCCCCCATCATCTGTTCCTGCATTTTCGACATATCGGGCATGTTAGGCATCAGGCCAGGCGCGCCTCCTGGTCCGCTCATTCCTCCCATTCCGTCGGCGCCCATCATCTGATCGCTCATCATGCTCGATCCAGGCTGCGGCAGCTCCCGGGCCTCGCCAATGGCAATCGGCCCATAACCCGACGAAACCAACAGATCGGTCAACGCCAAATACTTGGGCATGGCGCGGCGAATGTTTTGTTCTTGATAGGGCCGTTCGAGCGGCTCGATTTCATAATAGCTGGCGTCGACCAAGGCCGGCCCCGCGGCGCCCAGACCCGTGAAATCGGGCACCTGCGCCAACTTCTCGAACTTTTCAGGGGGTTGCGAGCTTTCGACCTGCTGGCTGATTCGGTCGGCCACGGCGGTCAACTCGGCCGGGGTCTGACCGTAGGGCTTCATCTTCAGCGCCGACCAGGCGATGAGCAGCAGCGCCAGCACAAAGCCGCCGAAGACGATCTTCTCGACGTGCAAAATGAGAAATGTCTTAAGCTGTTGCTTGTCGAATTTCACTTTGGCTTTCATGCGGCGCCTCCTGACTTGTCGTTCTGTTTCGAGCCTCTGACTCGCCCCGAGAATTTCCACTTTCTGAGAAGTCCACAGTGGGCAATGCCCACCCCACGGTTAGCGACCACCTTGGCGCATGTTCGGGGTCTGCGGCATGAGGCCCGGCTGACCCTGACCCTGCTGCATCACGCCTTGCATGCCCTGCATGTTGGGCATGTCTGGCATCAAACCAGGCGTTGCTCCCGATCCGCCGGTCATGCCGCCCATTGGGCCCATGCCGCCGGCCATTCCCATGCCGCCGCCGCCCATCATCCCCATGCCGGCCATGGCGCCCCCCGCGGCCCGGCGTTTTCCGCCCGGCACGCTGACGGCCACCGAAGGCACGCCAAAAAACCGCTTGGCTGGACTGCCGGACGTGCCACCGCCCAGCTTGGCGAGATCCGGAACATTGTAAAGATAGATGACACCGCTGAGCTCGATCAGCGCGTCGTAATTGAGCGTTTCGACTTCTCCCTCGCGATTGCCGCCGCCGAACATCCCGCCCATGCCGAGAAATCCGCCCAGGGCATTGCGGTTGCCGCTCGGCCCGGCGGCGTCGAGCGACCGCACCCGCACTTCGCGGGTTTCGACCGGCAGCGAGGCGTTGGCGCAAGCCGCAATCAGCTCCGGCAGTTTGCGTTGATCCATAATCAACCGCATGTGGACAAACACTTGCTTGAATTCGGCGTAGGGACCGGCGTAGGGATCGCTCGTCGGACCGGTGCTCCGTATCGGCTCGCCTTTATCGTCGATGTAGCGGCCGTCGAGAAGTGCCTGGTCGTCGTTCGCCGCGCCCGCCGCGGCCGCGGCCGGTGCGCCGCCCCCAGCCTCCGGCGGCTTGGGCACCTCGATATTTCCCGCGGGGCCATTGGCGGCCGGCTTGCCGCCGGTAGCCGGGGGGCCTGCACCAGCATCGGGCGTGACCAGTGCGCTAGCACCATCCTTCTCATTGGCGATGGCCCATTGAGCCACGTCGAGCGCCTCGATCTTTTTGATGGGCGCTTTGCGCGAGTCCTCCGCCCCCTTATTGACTTCGTTGATGACGCCGATCAGCGACTCGAAGAGCCAATAATCTTCCTGAGCCAGCCGAACCTTGAGCGACGAGGGCGTGCCGTCGGTGTAGTATCGCTCGATGATTTCGTCGCGGCTCTCTTGCGGCCAAACCACCAACCCTTCGTACTCAACCGGCGCTTCGGCGCCGCCGATACCCAGCGCTTGACCGGCGCCGGCCAGCAAACCACCTTCCTCGGCGTCCTCGTCACCGTCGGCCGCCTCCTTGGGCCGGCGGATTTTCACCGACTCGAACAGCTCTTTCCATTCGTTCTTGACGTATTGCTCGTTGAAAGCCCTCAAGGCAAAACCAGGAATAGGAACGTCGTAGCCCGGCTTCACCTCTTTGCCGATATTGTAGGGCTGCCCACGGCCCACATCCATGTCGGGCCACTGAAACAAATCCTTCTGGCGATCGTAGAGCTTGACCCAGGCCTCATAGACCTTCTGTTTGAGGCCCTCGTGCATGCCGTCGACCTTTTCCTTGAACAACCGGTTGGGCAAAAGGCCGTCCTCGCCGGTGGCAGCCGCCTTCTCGACCGATTGCTTGGCCGACTCGATCGCCGATTTATTCGCGGCAAACGCCTTGGCCAGGTTGCTGGTGGCCATCATCCAAACCACGATGGCGATGATGATGATCAACACCACCAGGATCCAAAAGTGGTGCTTCTTGGCGACGCCCAGATAGACTTTTACCTGGTCCATTGCTCACTCCTTCGTATCAGTGTCGGTCGCATTGGTGTCGGCCGTGTCAGTGTCGGCGGGCTCTTCCGCGGCGGGCGGCCCGTCGCCGTCGGCGGCAGCGGGCGCGTCGCCCTCGGCCGCTTGATCCTCGGGCGATTTGGGCTTGGCTGCCTCGTCGGCGGGCGCGGTTTTTTCGTCGGCCGGCGGCTGTGGCACGTCGCCCGGATAGAGCCGGGCCAGCTCGACCATCGTCTCGGGCGTTGGCAACTGCCAACAAAACTGGACGATAAAGTCGTAGCGGGGCGCCGGTATCATTTTGGTCGCGGCTTGGCCGGCATCCATTCCCAGGATGCCCAGCCCGCCTGCCAGCGCAGGCTGACGGCGGCCCTTGGCGGCCTTTTTCTTGCCGGCGGCCTTGCCATCGGCCTCATCCTCGTCAGCCTCGTCCGGTGCTGCTTCGTCTTCGTCGGCTTCGACCGGCAGCATGAACTTTCGATCGACTGGCTTGTCGGTCACCAGAATCGGAAAGCCCAGCCCCAGCTTTCGCAAGGGGAAGGTCTGCGGACCGCCCGGCCAGGTCTCGCCGGCCGGCAACGGCACTTCGTCTTGCTGCAAATTCTTGAGGAGCGTCTCGGCCAGAAAGGCGGCGCCGAATTGGCTCTTGGGATTGTGATAATGGTGTCCTCGCAACTGAAAGACAAATCCCGGACCACTAGGCGGTTGCCGTGGAGGCGGCGGCTCGGCGGCTGGGGCGGCCCCTTGGCTGCCGTCGGCCGCCGGTGGCGGCTGAGTGGCGTCGCCGCCGGGTGTTTGTGTGCCAGGAAGCGTGGTCGGGCCGCCCGGCGGCGCAGGCGCTTGTGCCGGAGTCGTGTTGGGTGGAGTTGCGTTGTTGGGCGGTGCGGCGTTGTTGGGCGGTGCGGCGTTGTTGGGCTGTGCGGCGTTGTTGGGCGATGCGGCGTTGTTGGGCACCGCGTTCGGCGGGGCGTTGGGATCGGCGGGAGGCTGGCTGGCCGCCGGGGCGGGGCCCGGAACCGCGGCATCGGCCAGATATTCCCGCCAAGGCTTATCTTTCGCCTTCACGCCCGAGTACCAGGTGCTCAGGTCGGCATAATAGACGCACGTGAACTCATCGATGTTCAATTCGTTGCGTTCCAGGATGTTCTCGGGCCGCTCACCTTCGTTCCGCGGCAGGCAGAGACTGATGCCTTTCATCACCTTCAGGAACGAGTCGCGCCCGGTGACATTCTGAATGAAACCCTCGCCGATCTGGGCCGTCTTGCTATAGGCGTTCTTGGAAGCGTCAAACTCGCTACGGTAATTGCTGACCGTGGTAACCACGCTCTTCGCCTTATTGACGGCCGGGTCGAAGTATCCCTCCATCGCCACCGAGTTGGCCGCCAGCCAATGCGTGAAAAAGCTGAAGCTGCAGCCCAGCAGCAACGCCGCCGCCGCCCCCACCGCCCAGGGCCGCTTCTCGCGCACCAGGCGGTCGTTGGCGATCTCGCGCGGCAGCAGATTGGTCTTGATCCGAGCGTCGCGCAGCCCCTGCAACGTCAATCCATAGCAAACCCCGAACGCCAGCAAGTTCTCTTTGAATGCGGGGGCATCGACCACCGTCGAGCCGCTCAGCCCGCGGAACGCATCGAGCTTGCCCAGCTCGAAGCCCAGGTTTTGGGCCAGATAACGCTGCAAGCCGGGCAGCTTCATGGCGTTGCCCAAGGCCAGCGCCCGGCCGATCTTCGCCCGGCGATCGAGGTTCGTGAAAAAGCCGATCGAGCGCTGCACTTCGGTCAGCAGGTCGTTGAACACCGGCCGCATGGCCTGGAACAGCGCCTTGGGGTCTTCGGCTTGCGTGGCGTTGCGCTTCAGGTGCTCAGCCGAGGCGAACGTCAGCTTCAGCTCCTTGGTCAGCGCCTTGGTAAAGTGGTTTCCGCCAATCGGAATGTTTCGCTGCCAGACCTTGAAGCCGTTGGTCACCACCAGGTCGGTGGTGTCGGTGCCCAGCGAGATCAGCACGACCGACTCGGGCGGGTTCTCCGCGTCGTACTCGTCGGGCGGCGGCAGATTTTCCATCTGGTCGAAGGCGACGAAGTTGTACAAGGCCAGCGGCGTGAGCTGCACGATGTCGACCTCGATGCCCGCCTCGTCGAACGGTTTCAGGGCGCGGAAGACCTGGTCGCGCTTCATGGCAAACAGGCCGACCTCGGTCTCCATTGCAAAACCTTCGACCACGCTGCCGCCGACCATCGTCTGGTAATCCCACACGACGTCTTCCAGGGCGAAGGGAATCTGCTGGCGGGCTTCGTACTTGACGATGTCGGGAATTTTTTTCGATTCGACCGGCGGCAGCTTGATGAACCGCGCCAGGCCGCTTTGCCCGCTGACCGAGATCACCACCCGGTCGCCGCGCACGCTGTTTCGCGAGAGAAACTGCTTGAGCGCGTCGCGGATCAGCTCGGCCGGGTCGACGTCGGGCTGACTGAGGATCTTGGGATACTCGATGTAATCGAACGCGTCGGCAGTGACCTTCCGCGCGTCTTCGTGGGGGCGGCAGCGCAGCGCCTTCAGCGCGCACTGCCCGATGTCGATGCCCCACACGGCGTCGCTTCTCGCCATGAGACGATTTCCTTAAACTCTGTCCGTGGATCTGGACGTCGCTGACCCTGGGAAAGGCCGAGGACGGGAAAAGCATTCGACGTTCAGACCGTCGATGTACTCTACCGCTTTCGCCTCGGGGTTGTCAACGTTTTGATTATAACTGGCTTGGTCACGCAGGGGTACTAGGGGCAAACGAGGGTTCAGGGTTCAGGGTTCAGGGTTCAGCACTT
>DATFDL010000332.1:0-9987 GCA_035252155.1 Pirellulales bacterium
GGCTGGTCCACATGCCGATTTTGAACGTCAAAACCGATCAGGCGGGCATCCGCCGTGGCGCGTGTGGCAACGATCTCAAGCGCGACGCAACTCGCCGCGGCGGACGCCGTGTGGGGTCGCACCGGCCGCCCGAGTTGCAACACAGCACGGCGTCCGTCGCGGCGGCAGCGCGTGCGAGAACGGCCATGCCGAGTGCGCCGCGACGGATGCCGTGGCACCCTGCAATGCACTGATATCGGTTTATTACCGAATTTGAATGTCAAAACCGATCAGAGCCTCCCTTGGCGAACTGTTAGCTGCCGCCCCGTCGCTACCGCCGCGGCGCGCCCCTTGCATAAACGTCACTTTGCGCCGCAACCCGTTTGCAAGCAGACCTTTTCGTGTCAGAATAATCTCTATGACCGCCGGCGCCGGCCGAGCCGCACCATAAACAAGGAAGTTCGATCGATGGCAAGCGATGCATGGGGTATAGACGACGGCTATCAAGACGCTCACGAGATTTGGCGCGAGACTGAGCCGGAGACCCGAGCGGCCCTATTGGCGGGCATGGGCGTGGCCGCCGCCGCTGAGTCCCCGCCCGAAAGGGCCGTGCAAATTGTGCGGCAACGCACATCGCCGCGACCCTTTCACGCGGGCAAGCTGGTGCTCGAAGACGGCGGCGTTGTGCAAGTCGCCGGGCGGTTTCCCAAAGACTTGCCGCTGGGATACCACACGCTCTGGCCCAGCGACGAGTCGATCGCGCCGATTCGCGTGATTGCCACGCCGGGCGAGTGTGTGTTGCCCACCGACGGCCAGTGGGGCTGGGCAGCTCAGCTTTATGCCGTCCGCTCCCGCGAAAGCTGGGGCATGGGCGACCTGGCCGACTTGCAGCGGCTGGCACTATGGGCGTCCAGGCAAGAGGCGAAACTGCTGTTGCTCAATCCGCTCAGTGCGGCCACGCCGGGCTTGCCTCAACAGGCCAGCCCTTACTACCCATCGAGCCGCCGGTTTCTCAACCCGCTCTACCTGCGGGTCGAGGACGTGCCTGGCGCCACGCTGGCCGCGCGCGAACTGGAAAACCTCTCGGCCGCCGGCCGCCGGTTGAACGACGAGCGGCTGATCGACCGCAATGCCGTCTATCAACTCAAGCAACAAGCCCTGCAATCCATCTGGGAACGGTGGTCGCCCAGCGCCGCCTTCGAGCAATACTGTGCGCAACGGGGCGAGCCGCTGAAGCAGTTCGCCGGCTTTTGCGTATTGGCCGAAAGATTCGGACAAGACTGGCGCCAGTGGCCCGCCGAGTATCAACGCTGCGACGGGCCGGCCGTGGCATCTTTTGTGGAAGAGCATCGTTCGCGGGCGCGTTACCATCAGTGGCTGCAATGGCTGCTCGACGAACAACTTGGCCGGGCCGCGCGGGAGATCGCCTTGGTGCAAGACCTGTCGATCGGCGTCGATCCGGGCGGGGCCGACGCTTGGGCCTGGCGCGATCTGCTGGCCGAGGGGTGTTCAGTCGGCGCGCCGCCCGACTTGTACAACACACAGGGACAAGACTGGGGACTGCCTCCGTTTGTTCCACACAAGCTCCGCGCCGCCGGCTATGAGCCGTTCGTGCAGACGCTGCGTGCGGCCTTCCGGCACGCGGGCGGCCTGCGCATCGATCACGTGCTGGGGCTGTTCCGGCTGTATTGGATTCCACGCGGTTTCGGCGCCGCGCGCGGCACCTTCGTGCGTTATCGCGCCGACGAGTTGTTGGCCATCGTCGCGCTCGAGAGCGTGCGGGCCGGCGCCTTCGTGGTCGGCGAAGATTTGGGCACCGTCGAAGAGGGGGTGCGCGAGCAGCTCGCCGCCCACCAGGTGCTTTCGTACCGCGTTTTGTGGTTCGAAGACGACCCGCCCAGCGCTTATCCACGATTGTCGATGGCTGCCGCCACCACGCACGACTTGCCCACGGTGGCCGGATTGTGGAGCGGGCACGACCTGGCCGCCCAGCACAGCCTGGGCCTTTCGCCCAACGACGCGGCCTTGAAAGAGGTGCGCAACAAGCTGGCCAGCCTGGCCGATCTCGACGAAACGGCGCGTATGGACGCGGTGATCGAGGCGGCGTATCGCTTGCTCTCGACTTCGCGGTCGATGTTGGCCGCGGCCTCGCTCGACGACGCTCTGGCAATCACCGAGCGGCCCAACATGCCCAACACCATTGATCAATGGCCCAACTGGTCGTTGGCCTTGCCCGGCGGCATCGAAGCGCTCGAAAAATCACCGCTCGCCGGCAAAATCGCCGCCAGCATGCGCACCCGCCGCAAGCGGGGCGCCCCGCGCGCCGGCGCCCGCGGCCGGCGGTAGGGGCGAGGTCAATTAGAGAAGGCTGTAGGTGGAACGAGTGAAACGACTCTCACCATCGTCTACAAGCCTCAACAATTCGGCACACCCATTTTGGGGCGCGAAAAGCTTGTGCCGACACCGGCCTCGCCAACAGGCTCCGCGTCGTCCGCCTCGGCCAACTCGTGTTCGGCCTGGCGCAGCACGGTGGCCACTTCGGCGCGGCTCGACAGGTAGTAACAGACTCCGATCATCGCGATCAGAATCGTCACCGCGCGATAGCCGATCGCCACGATGAAGCCGTGCCCCTCGGCGATCGACACGCCCACCGGAACGTGCTCATAAAGAAACTTGATGACCATCTCCAGCGCCCCCAGGCCATTGACGGGCAGGGGGAGCACGCCGGTGACCATCGCCAGCGGCACGATCACAAAATGATCGGCCAGCGAGGGATATTCGCCGGGCAGCCCGCGGGCCACCAGGTAAATCGAAAGCGTCGTCAGCGAGTGAACCACGGTGCTCAGCGCCGCCGACAGCCAAAGCATGCCCAGCCGGCTGCGATAAATGCGAATCGCTCCCAGCAATTTGCCGAACACTGGCCCGACCCGCGGCAGTCGGGCCAGGATCGCCGAAAAACTGCCGAACGTGAAGCCGGGCACTAACAAGATCAAGATGCCCATCGCGCCGATCGCCGTACACAACAGCGTCGCCCGGCAAATGACGCGCACGGTTTCGTCGTCGGCGTTCCATTGGCCGGTGAGCAGGCTGGCGACGCTGGCCATGACAAACAGCATGTACAGCCCGATGACGCGGTCGAGCACGACCGTAGCAACCGCTTCGGGCCGCCGGCCGGGAAGCTGCCGGGCGATAAACACCGCTTTGAACAGGTCGCCGCCCACGCTGCCAAACGAAACAAAGTTGAGCAAGTAGCCCAAAAAGCCCAACCGAAAGGCGTCGCGCAGCGAGAAGGGCAGGCCCAATGCCCGCACCAGCACATGCCAGCGCACGAACGTGAGCATCACCGCTCCGAGACAGGCCAGCGCGGCCAGGCCCAGCAAGCCCCAGTGCTTCGGCTGGTTGGCCAACTGGGCGAAGGCTTCGTTATTTCGGGCATCGACCACCAGGTAGGCAATGATGCTCAGCGAAACGCCGAACTTCACCAGGTTGGCGACGAGTCGTTTCAGGAAGTGTCGTTTCAAAGCGAGTTGTTCGCAGTAGGGCAGGGCAGGGGAGGGGCGATAAGACACGAACCCGAAGCGCGAGCGAGGCGGAAGAAGGCCAGTTCCTCGCTAGCGCTTCGCTCTTCGTGTAGGCGGCCAATTCGCTGTTGCGACGCCACCGCAACGGACTTTACTTGACAGGCGCCAGCTACGGTGATAAACTTTTCGGTTCGCGCGGGCAAGACCAGTCGTGGCAAGCGGTTAGCGGCGACGGGCGGATGCCGGCGCTGTCTGCGGGGGATTAGCTCAGTTGGGAGAGCGTCTGGCTGGCAGCCAGAAGGTCAGGGGTTCAAGTCCCCTATCCTCCACTCATTCGTCCTCGCGAGTCAGCGAAATCTGGGCGGGCAAGCATCCGGCCGCGGTGATGTCGCGCACGGCGCTGCCGATCGCTTCGGCCAGCGAGCCTGCCTCGCGGTCGAAGTCGAGGGAAACAACGCCGCACGAGCACCCCAGTGACGCGTCGTCGCAGCCCGCTTCGAACAGCCGGTTTGACAATTCCTCGGTGATGTCGTCGAGCCCCGCGAGAACGACCGTGAAGTGAAATATCGCGAGCGCCGGTTCACTTCGTGAAAATAACATTCGATTCGTCGTCTTAATGGGGACACTTGGTTACCGCCCGTCGTATGCGGCGCGCGCGCTCCACCGGGTTTTTGAGGCGTCAGCTCTCGGCTTTTTCTGAAAAGAGCCGTTCGTACAAGTCAGGCCAAGAGCGCTTCAACCTGCCGCATAAGGCCAGATAAAGCTCTTCCCACTCGTCTTCGGTTAGTTGATTCGCGCGCTTACCGCTTTTTACAGCGATGATGCGTCCGGTTCGGCGCCCGAGGGGAAGCGCCAGGTCTTTCTCCGCTTTCATCCGGCGAACACTCGAGTAGGTCATGCTGGCGCCAGTGTAGAACAGCAACGGCGCCTGCTCGTCAAGCGATCGCACGATATCGTCAATGTCGTTCATTGGTCTACACCGGTCAGGGCCGAAAAGCAACGATTGGAGTCGTGCCCCGGTAACCCGCAGCCGTAGAATAGCTACGGAGGACCGTTCATGGCAAATCCCAGCAAGCGCGTGCCCCAAAACGTGCCCGGCGATTTTTTCGTCGATTCGACCTGCATCGACTGCGACGCTTGCCGGCAGATTGCCGCAGCGGTCTTCGGCGAAGGGCGTGAGACGTCGTTTGTCAAAGCCCAGCCGGTTACAAGCGCCGAGCGCCGCGACGCCCTGCGGGCCATGCTGGCCTGTCCCACCGGTTCGATCGGCTGCTTAAACGACGGTGACATCAAGACCGTGATGGACGATTTTCCGATGGAAGTCGAAGAGCCGGTCTATTACTGCGGCTACAACTCGCCCAAGTCGTACGGTGGCAACAGCTACTTCGTGCGGCACGCGTCGGGCAATTGGCTGATCGATTCGCCCAAATTCGTCCGACCGCTGGTGCGGCGGTTGGATGCGCTCGGCGGCGTCAGTCACATCTTTCTGACCCATCGCGACGACGTGGCCGATGCCGCGCGTTATGCCGAACATTTTCAGGCCCGACGCGTCATCCACCGCGATGAGCTTTCGTCGCAGCCCGACGCCGAGGTGGTGCTCGAGGGCACTGGGCCGTGGGAGTTGCAGCCCGAATTTGTGGCGATCGCGACGCCCGGCCACACCAAGGGCCACTGCGTGCTGTTGTTTCGCGACCGCTTTCTCTTCACGGGCGATCATCTCGATTGGGACCGCGACGAGCGGCGGTTGGCGGCGTCGGAAGATTATTGTTGGTATTCGTGGCGTCGGCAGGCCGAGTCGACGCGGCGGCTGGCGGACTATCGCTTCGAGTGGGTGTTGCCGGGCCACGGCCAAAAGGTGCGTTTGCCTGCCAATGAGATGCGGGGGCAGATCATTCAATTGGCCGAGTCGATGAGGAGCGGCTAATGGGTCGGAGTATTCCCAAGACGGGCAAACAGTCGCGGCCCAAGACGGCGGTGAAGGGCAAGAGGTATCGCTGCGCCAAGTGCCATAAGCGCAGTCCGCGACCGGTCGTGACGCCGGCGCCGTGGTATTGCCCGAAGTGCCTCAAAGAAGCAGAGACCGAAGGGGCGATGCCCGAATGAAGATTCTGTTTCTGCACGGCTGGAATTCGGTGGTTGGCGGCGTGAAGCCGACGTATCTGGCGGAACACGGCCACGAGGTGATTAACCCCGCTTTGCCGCACGAAGACTTTGCCGCCGCGGTGCGAATTGCCCAAGTGGAATTCGACCAGCGTCAGCCGCGGGTGATCGTCGGTTCGAGTCGGGGCGGGGCGGTCGCGATGAACATGGATAGCGGCGGGGCGAAGCTCGTGCTGCTTTGCCCGGCCTGGAAGAAGTACGGCGCCGCCAGAACGGTGAAACCCGGCTCGGTGATTCTGCACAGCCGCGCCGACGACGTGGTGCCGTTTGTCGATAGCGAGGAGCTCGTCCGCAATAGTGGGCTGCCGGCGTCGGCATTGATTGAGGTCGGCGCGGATCATCGGTTGGCAGATGGTGAGCCGCTAACGGCAATGTTGGAGGCTTGCGAGGCTCAGGTCGGCTTTGACAAGCAAAATTGGTAATCGCCTCTATAGGGGACGGACTCCGTGCCGTTCCGTGAGGGGCGGCGCGAGGCCGAACCGCACAGACGATCAGTGGACGAGCTCTCCCCGCCACACCGTCACGGCCTGTCCGCCAAGGATCACGCGGTCTCGCGCCAACCGCAGCCGCAACACGCCGCCTCGGGCCGACGCCTGATAGGCCATCAGCCGAGTCTCGCCCAACTGCTCGGCCCAATAGGGCGCGAGGCAGCAGTGGGCCGAGCCGCACACGGGGTCTTCATTCACGCCCAGAGCCGGCGCGAAGAACCGTGACACGAAGTCGAACCGCGCATCGTCCGAGCGCGCCGTCACAATCACGCCTTTCGTTGGCAACTCGCCCAGCTTGCGGAAATCGGGCATTACCTCGCGCACTACCGCGGCCGACTTGACCACCGCGAGCTGGTAGTACCTTGACTTTGCCGCCAAAACCAGTGAAACGCCCAGCGCGTCGGCCAGCGGCTCGACGGGCGCCGCTTCGCTGGCGGGCGTCGATGGAAAATCGAGTTCGATCCAATCTCCATCGCGCGTGCAGGTGAGCAGGCCGCCGCGCGTCTGAAAGCGCAGCGACCTCTCGGGCTGCGCGATGCCTGCCGACCAAAGCGCGTGAGCCGTCGCCAACGTGGCGTGCCCGCACAGCTCGACCTCGACGGTAGGCGTGAACCACCGCAATTCAAAATCATCGCCCAACCGCCGCACGAACGCCGTTTCCGACAGGTTCATCTCGGCGGCGACGGCTTGCATCCAACGGGAGTCAGCTTCCTTTTCCAACCAGCACACCGCCGCCGGGTTGCCCGCGAACGGGCGGTCGGTGAAGGCATCGACTTGCCAGCAAGGTATTGCAGACATAAAAAGCTTGTGTGGTTTAGCTGCTAAGAACTTCCGAGCCGAGCTTCGCGTATAGTAGCCATCACGCTCCGCGTGATGCACGCCCCGCGGCACGTTCGCCGTCGCCCTTCATTTGCGGCCCCCTCGCCGTAGTGAGGTTCCCTCACGCGGAGCGTGAGGCCTACTATACGCCCTCTGTGGCCGCTTTCGTGGCGTAGGTGCTTGCTCAAGAACTTGCTGACTTTGATGAGTCGCTGATCCATGCTGGCACCGATGTCCATGCTCTGTTAGTCACCCGTCGCAAAATCGCGCAAATCGCGCACTACATAATCGGCCGGGGGCGAACCTGTGCCCGCCGGATTGATCCATACCGCCGAAATGCCGAAGCGTTTCGCTCCCTCAATGTCGTGTACCCAACTGTCGCCGACGAACACCACGTCTTCCTTGCTCACTCCAAAAGGCCGAAATGCGAGATCGAACAACACCGGCGACGGCTTCATGCTTTTGTGATCGGAGGAGAAGACGAGCGTTTCGAACAGATCGAGCACTCCCGCTCGCTCCAACTTTTGCAGCCAGCGGTCTTTCTTGCACCAGATGTTGGCCACGAGGCCCAGCCGGTGCGTTCGCGCCAGCCGCCGCAAAACTGCCGCGTAGGCGTCGGGCACGTGGCCCAGGTCGTGGATGGAGATGACCTCCTCAATAAGCCTGCGTTCGTTGCTCAAAAGGGCAGGGTGGAGGGAGCGGATTACATCGGCCACCTGCGGGAAGGCGTCGTACTTGTTCGGGTCGTCATAGTCGGCTGCCATCGCGTCGTAGGTGTTCCGCACGGCCCGGTCCACTGCTGAGTCGACTAGCTTCGTTCCGCCGAGATGGCGGTACGTGGCGCCGAAGCACTCGCCCGGACCAAAGCGATCTTGGCCGAACATGAAGGTGCCGTTCAGATCGAGCAAGATCACCTGGAAGCGTTCGAGCAAAGGCATTACTCCCTAACAGTAATGGACTCTGCTCGCGCCGTCAAAACTCGAAAAAACGGCTGTTCGTTAAGCGCCTCTCGTCGCACGATTCACCGACCTTTCGCGAGAGTACTGCACCCTGAAACGGACACCAGCGCTTCCAAATGGTTCATTCCCCATCATGCCCGCACGCGGGGCATCGAGTGCCGTGAAACTCGGCAATCCATGCTGTTGGCATCGGCGCGCTACACCCTCGCAGAGGCCGAGGTCGAGTCGATGTAACTCGCGTGCTGCCAATTGCTTGAGTCTCAGACTCTGACGGAATGAACGGCACGCCCACGCTGCTGGCACACCAATCGCTTTGCGCGGTTGGCAGGTCTGTCCTTCTGGAGCGTTGTTGCCATGCTACGAACTCTCTTCCACGGCGGAGCGCTGCGCATCGCGCTCGTCGCCGCGTCGCTCACCCTTGGCTGGGCGGCGCTTGGTTTAGCTCAAGACGAAGCCGCTAGCACCGGCGCCGCAGAGACGGCTGCCGCTCCCGCCGGCCCGTCGTTGGCCGATCTAAAAGTCGCCGCCGACACCATCTGGGTATTGGTCACGGCGATGCTGGTGTTCTTTATGAACCTGGGCTTCGCCTGCGTCGAGTCGGGCTTTTGCCGGCAGAAAAACTGCGTCAACATTCTCTCGAAAAACTTCATTGTCTTCGCGGTGACCACCATCGGCTTCTGGTTCCTCGGCTTCGGGCTGATGTTCGGCAACGGCACGCCGTACATCGGGCAAGAGGGATTGCTCATGCTCGAAGGCGCAGACAACAGCCCCAATACGGCCGATTATAGCGGCGCCTACCCTGCGTTGAGCTACGCGGGCGTGCCGCTGTGGGCCAAGTTCTTTTTTCAGCTTGTGTTTGCCGGGACCGCCGCGACGATCGTATCGGGGGCCGTGGCCGAACGCATCAAGTACCACTCGTTCATTCTGTTCAGCGCCATCATGGCGATGGCCATTTACCCCGTTGTCGGGCATTGGATCTGGGGCGGCGGTTGGCTGCAGACACGAGGCTTTCTCGATTTCGCCGGATCGACGCAGGTGCATTCGATCGGCGGCTGGGCCGCCTTGGCAGGCATCCTCTTGCTCGGCCCGCGAATGGGCAAATATGGGGCAGGCGGCAGGATCAACGCCATTCCCGGCCACAACCTGGCGCTCGCCACGATCGGCTGCTTTGTGCTCTGGTTTGGCTGGTTCGGCTTCAATCCTGGCAGCACCATGGCCGCCGATCCCGCCGTAATCGCCGAGGTGGCGGTAACCACCAACCTGGCCGCGGCCGCGGCCACACTGACCGCGACGATCACCGCCTGGCTGGTGCTGGGCAAGCCCGATCTGGGCATGACGCTCAATGGCTGTCTGGCCGGGCTCGTGGCCATCACGGCGCCTTGCGCGTTTGTCTCGGCACAATACTCCGTGTTGATTGGCGCGATCGCCGGCGTGTTGGTGGTGTTAGGCGTGCTCATGTTCGACCGGTTAAAAATCGACGATCCCGTGGGCGCCACATCGGTACACCTGCTCAACGGCGTCTTCGGGACGATCTGCGTGGGGCTGTTTGCCGATCCCGAACGGGTCAAGCGCGCCAACAATCCTCAATCGTCGGCGGGCCTTTTTTGCGGCGGAGGGACCGACCAACTGATCGATCAATTGATCGGGGTGGGCGCGTGCGCGGCTTACGTGTTTGTGGTGGCGGCCATTGCGTGGGTGCTGCTGAAGGCAACCGTGGGTATCCGAGTTTCGCCGGAAGAAGAGTTGGAAGGCTTGGATCACGGCGAACACGGCAACGAGGCGTATCACGGTTTCCAGTTTATTCGCGAGGCATGACCGCGGCGGCGACGCACGGTGGCCCTCGACCAAGAGTCTCTGGCTTCCGCCAAGCCAGAAGGACGCCCCATGACTTGGGCGATGGCTTCGGCCATTCGCCCAAGTCGGGGGTTTTTTATGGTAGCCCGGCACTCCGTGACGGGGATTCGCTCGCCAGAGGCGACCGCAAGCTTCCGCAAGGGCGGGGTGGGCCTGGGCTGCGCAAAATGCGGGATTATCCCGCCCGGGTTTGACTCCGTTTTTGTT
>DATFDL010000333.1:0-21715 GCA_035252155.1 Pirellulales bacterium
AATCGAGAAGTGCGGGTCCCAACCTTTGAGGTAAGCGCCGCGTTGTCTGCCGCGGGGGGGCTTGGTTCCATGCCTTCGCGGGCTGCGCGTCATCAGCAGACTCCCATCTTTTTTGTTGGGGGCCACCTTGGCCCGTTCAGCCCCGGACATAATCAAGTCCGACCGCAGGGCGGATTGTAGACCCGCGCCGGTCGAGCACCAGGATCGCCGCAACGCAATGCGGCATCGCCCCGCTTACAACCGGTGATGTGCGCCGAAACCTTACACATAGGAAGCAGAATTTTTGGGAAAAACGGTCGTCATATTCTTGCCACTCTCGAAGGCGCGTCCGATGTGAGCCGTTCATAGGGGGCGGAAGAGCGCGGCGTGGCACGAAAGCGTTTAGGGGGTGGAAGTTACTCCGACCAGTCGAGGCCCAGTTCGGCGAGGCGGCGGCGGACCAGAGGGATGTCGCAGAGGGCGACCGTGCCGTCGGCGTTGCCCCACGCGACGTGTGTGCCAGCAGCGTTGAATGAGGTCACGTAGGAAGAAGTGAGCGAATCGATGCCCAGCTTTAGCAACGGCACGCCGCGGCTGAGGTGATAGAGGTCATATCCGTACTGGCGGTGACCGCCCAGCGAAAGCTGTCCGCCTGGGCCGATCGCGCTGCCGGAACCGTTGGGCGAAACTCCGAGGAAATCGCCCGTGCGCGCGTCGAAGATCCTAGAATCCGGCATGGCGGCGCTCACGGTCGTGCCGAGCGGGTCGATGCACAAGGCCGCGGCATGCGGGTTTTCGTGTGCCGACTTGTGATCCCAGAGCGGCTTAGCAGTCAAACCGTCAAACGCCGCCACGTGGCGGTGCGTGTCGCCCGGACCCAAGTAGCCGTCGACGACAAAAACTTGGCCGTCGCACGAAAAGACCAGCGCGTTCACGCGCCGGTCGAAGCCGTGAACGTCGGGCGCGATCGGCTGGCTAGGATCGTCGCCCAACAGGTCGTAGACGCGGCACACCAGGGGATCGCCATCGCGGTTGCGGCGGTTGAATCCCAGGCCCGATTTGAATTCGGCCCTAACCAGAAGCAGGTTGCCCGAGTGGTGAAACGCCAACTGATCTTGCAAACCCGGAGGAAGTGCCCATCGCCTCAGCTCATTACCGGTTTCGATGTCCCATAAACGCGCTGCGCCGCTGGTGGCGAAGGCAATTCGCCCGCCATCTGGGCTGACGGCGAAACCGGCGTTGTCGGCCGTCAGGCCCTTGGGGACTGCAAACGCGCGGCGCAAGCGGCCAGTCGCCGCGTCCCACACGGCTAATTGCCAATCGCTCGAAATCGCGGCGATGTGCCGGCCGTCGCGCGAGAAACGAACTTGAATCACCGGCGCTCGCAGCCCGTGCAAGAGCTGCATGCCCCGGCTGTCGAGGATTTCATAGATCATCAGGCCAGCCGGACGCCCGTTCCCATCGTGCCCACAGACCGCCAGCCGTCGCCCGTCGGGCGAGAAGTCGAGTCCTACCAGGCTGTCGTCGGCGGCTAGTTCTAGCAGCGACTGCCCGGTGGCTACATTCCACAGGCGCACCTTTTGTCGGCCGCCGGTCGCCAGGATCGCGCTGTCGGGGCTGAACGAGATGTGGCTCACATCCCAAGTCGTTCCACGGCAAAAGGTGCGCGCCTGCCCGACCGATAGGTCCCAAATCGTGACTTGCCCGCCGGCGTCGCTGGCCGCCAAGAGTAGCGGCCCTTCGGCAGTCTCGGTGGTTCCCGGACCGGGCCCGTTCCACAGATCGCGTCCGAAGGCCAGTGCTTCAATCGCTGAGCGGCCAATGGAGAGCGCCGCCACGGGTTCGGGCTGGCCCATCGTCCAGATGCGAATGTGGCCGTCGTCGTTGCCCGCCGCCAATAGTCTGCCGCCAGGCGATATGGCAACTGCGCTGGCGGCAAAATCAACATCCAAGACATTTTTTCCCATACCAGTGTTCCACGCCCAAATCTTCGCATTGATATCGGACGATCTGGCGGCGAGGGCCACGGTGCTTGCGTCGCGGGCCAGCGCCAGCAGCGGCTCGGCGCGCTCATGGTCGGCGGCGAGAGGCTCGACCGCCGGCGCGACCAATTCGTGGACCAGGCGGTTCTGGTCCACGTCCCAAAGCACGATCGTCCGCGCGTCTTTGGCGACCGCCTGGATCGCTACGCCATCGCTCCGCCAGGCAACCGGTCCCTCACCCGCCAGGCCCGACGACTTGTCGGTGTTTGCCAAGAGGTCCCAAATGCGGGCCTCGTGCGAGGCCGCGCCGCGCTTATCGGCGTCGCCGCCCAGCAAAAGTCGCTTACCGTCGGCGCTCCAGGCCGCCGTCGACACGCCGATCTCTTTGCGAAAATAACCGAGATGCGCATCAGGTCCGGCCAGTGCAGCCGCCGCCGGTTCGCGAAGGTCGTCGCCGGGCTTGAGATCGTTGGCTCGGGCCACCAGGTCCCAAGCCTCTTGTGACCAGCCGGCGGAGTGCGGATTTTTGCGGAGGGCGAGTTGCTGTTGGAGCAGATCTCGCCGCTGAAGGCTGGTGATGTAGGTTCGTGAAGCGATCAACAGCGCCGCGACCGACAAAATGCTGACGGCGATGGCGCCCGCCCAACCCTTGTTACGCCGCGACCAGAGCAGGGCGCGGCGGGGCGCCCGCGCGGGACGTGCGGCCGTCGGTTCGCGGCGCAGCCAGCGGCGCAGGTCGTCGGCGAATTCGCCTGCCGTCTGATAGCGCTGAACGGGCGCTTTCCGCAGCGCTTTGCGGCAGATCGCGGCCAGATCGTGGGGAGCGTTGGCGATCAATCGCCGCGGCAAGGTGGGTTCGGCACTCTCGATGGCCTGGTAGACTTCTGGTTGCGTCGCGCCGGGAAAGGCCTTTTGCAACGTCAGCAGTTCGTAGAGCGTTACGCCCAACCCCCAAACATCGGTGCGAACGTCGGCACGGCCTTTGAGCTGTTCGGGCGCCATGTAGTGAAGAGTGCCGACAAAGCCGCTGGCGGCGGTATCGGGCAGCGCGCCAGTCTCCGCCGGCCGTTCGCGCGAGGCGTGCAGGTATCCAGCCAATCCGAAGTCGATCAGCCAGCAGTGTCCCTGCGCATCGACCATGATATTCGAGGGCTTCATGTCGCGGTGCAGTACATGCGCTTGATGCGCGTGGTCCAGCGCGTCGGCGGCCTCGGCCATGACGGTGGCTACCGAGCGATAATACTCGAGCGACAATTTGCGGCGCCGCGAGAGCGGCGTGCCCGTAGCCGGCGCCGACGTGCTCTTGATCCGTAGAGTCTCGTCATCGACGAAGCCGGCCGCGCGCGGCGTGGCGGCATCACAGGTCGTCGCCAAGGAATCGCCGGTGGCTCGGGGCCCGGCGGCTTCGTGGCCGACGGCCATAACCACCAGTTCTCCGATGCTGGGCGCGCTGGCCGAAGAATCGCCCTCGCTCAGCTCCGACACCAAACGCACCAACCGGTGCAGCGGGGCGCCGTCGATATAGGGCATGGCAAAGTATTGCAAGCCTGCTTCTTCGCCCGCCGTGTGAATGGGCACGATGTGCGTATGGTGGAGCTTGGCCAGCACGCGCTGCTCGCGGAGAAATCGCTCGCGCCACCGAGGTTCGACCTGGCCGCGGCGGACGGTCTTAATGGCCACCCGCCGGTTCAGCTTGTGTTGAATCGCTTCGTAAACTTCGCCCATGCCCCCGCTGGCGATGCGCCGCAGCAGAAAGAATTCGCCCAGGTGTCGCGGGATGGGCGCGTCGTCAGCCGCGGGCGCCCGCAGCCGCCGCTGCATGGCCGCCAGCGAATGCAGCTCTTGCGCGAGCGGCGGATAGCGGCGCGCGTAGTCGGACAACACGGCCTCGCCGTCGCGGTCCAGATCGGCCAAGAACTGGGCCAGCACGGCTTCATCCGGCTGCGGATCCGACTTGAACGTGAGCGACGCTTCCGCCATGGAACGGTTCACCGGCGCCAAACTGCGATGAACCAGTGTAGCGGAAAAAACTCGGATTCACAGTAATTCGCGTGCAAGACCGGTAGTCCACGCGGCCGGGAATGCGACATCCGTCGCCGTTGTGGCACAGCCGCCCTGGGCTGTGCGGTGTTCGCCGTTGTGGCACAGCCGCCCTCGGCTGTGCGTCGTCGCCGTTGTGGCACAGCCGCCCTCGGCTGTGCGTGGTCGCCGAAGGCGACCGCGAGACAGCCGAGGGCGGCTGTCCCACATGGCCGCATTCACACTCGCGTTGAGTATAGTTGCCGGGAAGCTTACGCCTCTTGCTTGCCTTGGCCGAACCCGAAAAATCAAAGTTGACTGGAGCACTAGCCCGATGAGCCGTGCAGTTCGTGCCAGACGTCCTTAAGCCGCCGTAAAGCCCGAAGGTAGCGAACGTTGGCGGCTGTTTCTTTAATGTCCAGAATGGCCGCCGCTTCGCGAAACGTCAGGTCGTCGTGATGTCGCATCAGCAGAATCTCGCGATCGACGGGGCGAAGCGCGTCGAGCGCCTGTTGCATCTGTTCTTGAAGCTCGCGCGCGTCGGCGGCGTGGCCAGGGCTTTCGACCGCGCTAACCAGCCCCAAGCCAAGCTGCACGGATGACCGCACAGGCCAGGTCATCTCGCGTTCGGGCGAGCGACAAGCGCGGTTCTGCCTGCGCCAGGTTTCGATCAGCGTGTCGAGCGTCACGCGATAGAGCCAGGCATAGGGCGTGAGCGACGCCTGGGCCTTGAACCGGGGCCATTTGCGCTGGGCTTCGAGGAACGCCTCGCTAAGCACGTCCTCTGGGTCGAGACGCGACGACAGCGAGGGGCTAATCCGCCGCTGGATCATTGCCAGCAGCTTCGCACGATGATCTTGCCACACCGCCGCGAGGGCGGCCATCTCGCCCAGGGAAGACGGTGGATTGAGATCGTCGCTTGTCATCGGCGACCGGTTCGATGCGGCTAGAGGGAGCCCCTAGAACTAACCGGTGCCCAATATGATAACGCCAACAAGCGATCGTTATTTGCCGCAATAGTCGATGACGCGGGCGATCTCGCTTTTCAGATCCTGGCGACGGACGATGCGGTCGATGAAGCCGTGCTCCAGCAAGAACTCGCTGGTTTGAAAACCCTTGGGCAACTCCGTGCCGATCGTGGCTTTGATGGTGCGCGGACCGGCAAAACCGATCAGGGCCTTCGGCTCGGCGATAACCACGTCGCCCAACAGAGCGAAACTGGCCGCCACCCCGCCCATGGTCGGATTGGTGAGCACCGAGATATAAAGGCCACCGGCCCGATCGTATCGTGCCAGCGCGGCCGAAACCTTGGCCATTTGCATGAGCGACAAGATACCTTCATGCATGCGGGCGCCGCCGCCCGAGCCGCTCACGATCATCAACGGCAGTTGCTGCTCGGTGGCCCGCTCGACAAGGCGGGCCAGCTTTTCGCCCACGACCGAACCCATGCTGCCCATGATGAACGCCGAATCGGTCACGCCAAAGGCCACCCGGCGGGCGCGGATCATGCCGCTGCCGGTTACCGCGGCGTCACGCAGACCGGTGCGGGCCTGCTCGGCCTTGAGCCGCTCGGCATACGGTTTTTTGTCGGCAAATTGGAGTGGATCGGTCGGCTCGAGGTGCGCATCCCACTCTTCAAATGTGCCGTCGTCGAGCAATTGCCGAATCCGCTCTTGAGCCGAGACATACCAGTGGTAATCGCACTCGGGACAAACGCCCAACCGCTTTTCGGCCTCCTGCCGAAAGATCATCCCCTGGCAGCCCGGACACCGCCGCCACAGCCCTTCGGGCACGCCACGCTTGGGGCGCCGAGTCATCGCTGCGGGAGCCTCGGGTTTATCGGTGGTTGCCATTTGGATTACCCGCTATGGGCCAGGCTGCGCGGCTCGACATCGATGGCCTCCCAGGTGCCGTGCTCGGCCCCCGCACGCCAGAGATCGCCCACTTCGGTTTGCTCCAACAGAGCCCGCACAAGGCTGGCCAGCGGCTCGGGCACAACCAAGCCAATTACCCCCTCTTTATGTTTTTTGAACAGCTTGACGAGCACGGCCCGCACGCGTTTCTGGGCGTCGCCCAGCATTTCTCCCCCCGGCGGGCAGACGCTGGCCGGCTGTTCTTGCCATTGCCGATAGACCTTTGGCTGTTTGCGCTTGACCTCTTCCACCAGCATGCCTTGCCACAATCCGTGGTCAAGGTTCTGCATGTTTTCCAGGCGTTTGTTTTTGACCCCCAGTTCGGCGGCCACGGCGGAAGCCGTCTGCAGAGCGTGCTCGCAATCCGACGTGTAAAGCAGCTCGATGCCCGTCTCTTGCAGCTCGGCGGCGATCCGGCTGGCCTCGCCGGCGCCCTCTTCACTAAGCGGCACGTCCAATACCCCTTGGATGCGCCCCTGGCGGTCGTATTCGGTAGCGCCGGGACGAATGAGAACGATGCGAACCATCGACTGAGCTTGTCAACCTCCTCGGTTTCGGTGGGCCAGCGCGGTCAACTTCTCGAGCGCGGCCTGATAATCGTGATGTTTGAAAATGCCCGACCCAATCACCAGCAGTTGCGCCCCGGCGGCCACACCTTCTGTCAACGTGGCTTCGTTTACCCCCCCGTCGATTTCCAGCAGCAGCTCAGGGCGGGCCATCCGCCGCAAAGCACGCAGTTTGTCCAGGGCAACGCGGTCGAACTCCTGTCCGCCAAAACCCGGCATAACGCTCATCACCAGCACCTGGTCGCAGACGTCCAGGCAATCGCGGATGGCGTCGACCGGCGTAGGGGGATTAATGGCCAGACCAGCCACGGCACCCAGACCACGGATCGTTTCTAAGATCGGTCGGGGATTTTCAACTGCCTCGGCATGAACAATTAGCGACGAGGCGCCCGCCTTAAAATAGCGCTCGATATAGTCGCCGGGGTTGGAGATCATCAGATGGGCTTCGAGCGGCAGCCGCGTCATCCCGGCAAACGCTTCGACCAATGTCAGCCCGTAGCTGAGGTTTGGCACAAAGTGGCCGTCCATCACGTCGAGGTGCAGCACGCGGGTGCCGGCGGCCCCCAACCGGTCGACCTCGTCCTTCAGATGCCCGAAGTCGCACATGAGCATCGAGGGATAAACCGCGGGAATTGCGGTTCGCAGATCGGCGAGATAGTCGCGGCGTGACATGGCGGCAAAGGCGAGACTTTAGCCGGATATTGTAGCAAGTGGGGTGTCGGCAGTCTGCGCGGGTCGAGAGGGCGTCCGCCGCCGCCCCCCGAATGGAGGCGTCGACCAGCCGTGGCGATTGAGGGTTCAGGGTTCAGGGTTCAGGGTTCAGCATTCCATTCGGCCACTGCGGGAACGGATTCCGTGCCGTATCGCCGGGCGCCAGCCCGTCCTGAACCCTGAACCCTGAATCCTGAATCCTTCGTCTGCTGGACTATCTGGCACGATCCGCGCATAATAGCCAAAGTGAGGGAGACTGGCAGTTCGGTCGGTGGGTCGGAGTCGGGCGGCTCGCAGGGGATGCGTACATGGGCGAGTGGCTGCGCGGAACCTTTTTGCAAACCGCCCAGGCCCAAGTGGTGATTTGGTTGGCGGTTTGTGCGGCGCTGGTGGCGGTGGGGATTTACCTCGTGGCGAAGCTGCGCCAAGGCTTTTCGGAAAACGGGCCTGGCTCGCACCATCTCATGACGAATTTTCGTGAATTGCACTCCCAGGGTGAGCTAAGCGACGACGAATACCGAACTATAAAAGCGATGCTGGCGGCGCGCTTGCAGCAAGAGTTAAAGGATAAGGGCGAAGAGGGTTAAGACATCTGCTCTCACGCCGTAACGCCGAACGATTCGTTCGGTTTTGACGGCCCGGGCAATGATCGGCCGTGAATTTCTTCGCCCGGCGGTCAAACAGCAAGCGCCGGCATCGCGTATGGAACATGCGGTAGAGAGCCGCAACAACTAGGGACGACGAAAAACAACTTCGACCCTCAAATCCCTCTTCCTCCGGGAGAGACTAGGTGAGGGCCGACAAAACTGCCGAAGTTGTTTTTCGTTTCCAACACTGGGTCGTGACTTGCTCGAAGCAATTGCGGACAGGGATGCCCCCCGGGCCAAAAAGACAGCGTGACACTGGCCACTCGAGCGACAACTTTGGGTTTCTGCCACACAACGCTTGCCCGTCGTGGGCGTGCGGCGGTGGCCAGCGAAAGGAGCTAGCATGCCCTCAAGTAGGGATGTGACCGGAGGTCGCCGGGGTGGAGGCACCACCAAAAAAAATGCCTTCTGTTCGTTCTGTCGCAAAAGCTATCGCGACGTCGGCCCATTGGTCGAGGGGCCCGGCGACGTCTATATCTGTGGCGAGTGCATCGAGCTCTGCCAATCGATTCTCGACCAAGAACGGCGGCGACGCGGCACCAGCAAGCCGCTATTCAATAAAGTGCCGTCGCCGCGCGAGATTAAAGCCAAGCTCGACGAGTATGTCATCGGCCAAGAGTCGGCCAAAAAGGTCCTCTCCGTCGCCGTTCACACGCACTATAAGCGGTTGGTGCTTGGCAACGAAGGTTCCGATGTCGAGATCGACAAGTCGAACATCCTGTTGATCGGGCCGACAGGTTCCGGAAAAACGCTGCTGGCACGTACGCTGGCCCGCATGCTGAACGTGCCCTTTGCCATCGGCGACGCCACTACGCTCACCGAGGCGGGCTATGTTGGCGAGGACGTCGAAAACCTGCTGCTCAAGCTGTTGCACGCCGCCGACTTCGATTTGGAAAGCGCTCAGCGCGGCGTGCTCTACATCGACGAGATCGACAAGATCGGCAAGACAAGCCAGAACGTGTCGATCACGCGCGACGTGTCGGGCGAGGGCGTTCAGCAAGCGTTGCTCAAGATGCTCGAAGGCACCATGGCCAACGTCCCGCCGCAGGGCGGACGCAAGCATCCCGAGCAGCAGTACATTCAGATGGACACGAGCAATATTCTGTTCATTTGCGGGGGCACGTTTGTGGGCATCGAAAAGATCATCGCCAAACGGCTGGGCCGGCGGACGATCGGCTTCGGGCAGGACGGCACGAACCAGCACAACGAGAGCGACCTGGCGGCGCTGCTACCGCAGGTGACCAGCGACGACGTGCTGGAATTTGGCCTGATACCCGAATTGGTGGGCCGCCTGCCGGTAACCTCGGCCTTGCAGCCGCTCGACGTCGATTCGCTGGTGCGGGTGCTGCAAGAGCCGCGCAATGCATTGGTGCGCCAGTACCAAAAACTCTTCGAGATGGAAAGCGCCGAATTGCACTTTACGCAAGAGGCATTGCGGGCCGTGGCCGAACGTGCGCAGGAAAAAGAAACAGGCGCGCGGGGTCTGCGGTCGATCATCGAAGAGGTGATGCTCGACGTGCTCTTCGACCTGCCCGACCAAGGGGCAGGCAAGCGTTATCTGATCACGCCCGAAGTAGTTCGTGGGCGGCAGCAAGTCTTTCCGATCGTCGAACCGATTCAAAAGAGCGCGTGACGTTCAAGCCCGGCTCCGCCTGATGCGTTTTGCCAGGCGCCGTCGGAGGTCAAGTCGCGTGCTATTCAACGAAGCGGGCCCGGGACCGACCTTGGGTTGGTTCCGGGCCCGTTTTTTTCACCCCTCGTAGAACGGAATTTTATTCCGTTTACCTCCGTGAGAGCCGGCGCCATGATTGGGTCGCGCACGGCGGCAAGGTGGGCCGAGCGAAGCGAGTCACACCGTCAGTCCGAAAAGCGCGTCTATGGCGATCATTCCGTCTAGCGCGATGGTCTCGCCGGCCGAGCGGCCCGGCGAGCTAGAGTTGAACGGAGCTCATTCCGTTCGAGCGATCCATCGCTGCAGAGAAGAACGAGAAACGGTGTGGCACATTGCCGAATTCACGTCCGCGTGACAAATCAATCTTGTTCTACGACATCGATGTGTGACGCGCGGGCCGAACCATATGCCGCCACTCCTCCATCTCGTTCATCTTCGATCGATCGCCGGGCTCCGGGCGGCCGCGCCACTTTGGGATGATCTCTGGCAGCGCAGCGAAGTGGCCGTTCCCACGGCCCGGGCCAAAACGGTCGCTCACTGGCTCGAACGCTTTGCGCCCGCCGCACCGTTTCATGGTTTGGCCGTCGAGCAAAACGGAAATTTTGTGGCAGCGCTGCCGCTGGTTGCTCGCCGCGGTCGATTCTCGCCGCTGGCCGGGCTGCCCGAGAATCACTGGGGTCTCTGCGGAGATTTGCTGCTCGATCGCAAGACCGATAGGGAGGCTGTCTTGCGACTGCTCGACGGCATCAACAGCCTCGCCTGGCCGCTGTTATGGCTGAAGCCCGTACCCTACGAATCGGACCGATGGCGGGCGTTGCTGGCGGCTGCCCGGCAACGCGGGATAGCCACGCTCACCTCTCACATCGACCGCGTGGGACAAATCGCCGTGCGGGCGACGTGGAGCGAATTCCAATCGCTCTGGTCGGGCAACCACCGCCGCCAGTTGCGCAAGGCCCGCAAGCGCGCCGAGCTGGCCGGCGACCTGACGCTCGACGTGCATCGCCGATTCGCCGCCGGCGAGCTAAAGCGACTCTTGCACTTGGGATGCGAAGTGGAAGACCTGAGCTGGAAAGGCGAAGCGGGCACGTCGATTCTGCGCTCACCCGGCATGTTCGACTGGTATCTCCAACAAACCAGCCAGCTTGCCGAGTGGGGACAATTGCAGCTCACCTTTTTGCGGCACCGCGGGCAACCGATCGCCTTTGAATATGGCTACTGGGCCAAAGGCGTCTACTATTCGGCGAAGGTCGGCTACGACCCGGCCTATGCTCACTTTTCACCAGGTCAATTGTTGCGTGCGATGCTCTTCGAGCGGTTCCATGCCGACGGCGAGACGACGCTCGTCGATTTTTGGGGGCCATTGACCGAGGCGACCGCCAAGTGGTGTACGCGCTCCTATGCGGTCGGGCGTATCGCGCTCGCCCCCGGCCGGCTCATCAGCCGCCTGGCGTTGGCGGGCGTAGCCGCGGTACGGCCGGCGTGGGCCACGATCCGCGGGCAGCGGTCGGAGGTCTAATGCCTACTTCCCTTCCTGAACGCAACTGAGGGCCAGGCGGAAGCCAAGGTAGCTGTTGCCGTGGGCCGTGGGCTGGCCGTCCTCGCGGCACGCCGCCCGGCAGCGCGCGGCGCCGAAGTTCCAGCCGCCGCCCCGGTTCACGCGGACTAGGCCCGTGGGAGCGCCAAGCGGATCGACGGCACCATCCGTGCATCGATTATTGTACCAGTCGTGACACCACTCCCAGACGTTGCCGTGGAGGTCGAACAGGCCGCGCGCATTGGGGCGCAATTGCCCGACAGAGTGCGACCATTTCGCCGAGTTTTCCTGGGACCACGCGTAGTGCGTAACCTGCTCGGCGTCGTTGCCAAACGACCAGGCGGTCAGCGTGCCGCCCCGGCAGGCGATCTCCCACTCGGCCTCCGTCGGCAATCGAAAACCGTGCTTGCCCAGGTCAAGGGGGTAGTTCGTGGGATGGCCTTCGTCGTCTTGCTCCAGCGAGTCCGGATCGGCGTAGCATTGCTCGGAATTCTCCATGCCGGCTTGCCGTGTGAGCCAACGGCAATAGCTCACGGCGTCAAACCAGTTCGGGCCGGTCACCGGCTCATCGAGGGCGAGCTTGCGGCCAGACTGAACCTCAGCGGCCTCGTGCCACTTCGCGCCGCCGAACGGACTAAAGTGTGTCCAGGTGACTTCGCGGTCGCTGATGGCGAAAGGACGCGTGATCTCGACCTGGTGCCGCCGCTCATCATTTTGATGGTCCGACTCGCCGTCTGGCGAGCCGATCAGGTATTTGCCGGGTGGAAGAACGACGAAGGTGATGTAAAAAGCCGTGTTCGCTGTACCCTCGGCATTGTCGCTCGCTGGCGCCTCGGGTGGGTGTGGGCTGAACTTGAGTGTAAACCATTCACGCTCAGGCGAGTACGCGACCGGCGTCTGATCGACTTGTTTGGCCACGTCGGCCTGGCCCCAGTGCCGCAGCAGCCAGCCCGTGGCGCCGTGGATGCCCGAGCTAGGATCGTGGGCGTGCCATTCCGCGAGCCGGGCCAAAAGGGCCTCGCGCCCGGATTGCGGAAATTCGCCGAGCCTAAATTCCCCCAGTGCGAGCAAAACTCCGAACAAGGCGCGGTCTGCGAGCGTCCGCGATTTGCCGCTGATGGCTTGGCGGGCTTGGTCAGTGCGATCGAGGCAGGCGAGCAACTCGCTCGGCAAAACGCCCCGTGCGCGAGCGCCGTGAACAAACTGCGTGAGCGATTCGAGGTCGTCGCTGACGCGCAAGGCGTTGATGGCGGCATCCATTTCGCCCTGGCGCAAGAGTGCGATAGCCGCGCTCGCGCGCCGCCGGCCCAGTGCTAGGCGCTCAACCTGCGCCATTTCTGCCTGCGGGGCCTCGTTGACCATGCTCGCCAGCGGCCCGCGCGCGGTGTCGCGGTACTTTTCCAAGGGAGGGAAGAGCTTCAAAAACTGCTCGGGCTGCGCGTCCCCAATGAGATCCACAAGCAATTTAGGATCGTCGGCGGCATAATCGACCAAAATGTCCGTCGCCAAGGAACGCTCGACGCGTTGCCGGCTGGCATCCCGGCAGACGGCCGACAGTTGCGCGAGCAACTTGCTCCTCACCGGACGCAGCGCCTCCATCCACAGCGACAAATATACAGCCGGCACCGCCACCAGATCATCGCCGACAGGCCCTTGGGCCGCCGCCCATCGCTCGTTCTCCGGGTCGTACTTCGCCAATGCCGCCGCGGCTCGCAGACGTTGAAATTCCTTGCCTTTCGGCGGTGCTTCAACTACCGCCCACAGCTTGTCCAGCAACCGCTCCTTGTAGGGGACTAGCGCATCTCGAATCACGGGAGTTTCCGGCGGCTGGGCGTCGAGTAGCCGACCATAGACGTAATCGACCTGGCTGGGATCTACCGGCAACAGAGCGAGGCTGGCGTGAAGTTGCTGGCGACGATCGTTGTCATGCTCGGCCTGTGCGTAGGCACTCGAAATAAGAGGATCGAGCCACCGACGATACGGGGCCATGTCCTCAACGATGCTCGGGACTTCGCTGGTGTTTGCATCGAGAAGCCGATCTCGCAGCGCATGGGCTTGAATCAGGCCGTGGGTTTCATACCCACCCCAACCAAGCAGCATGAGCACCACCGAAACCGTCAGCCATCGTTGCGCATGATGGCGCCCCGCTCTGGCCATCATCTTGCGTTGCGGAGGCGACCAGTTCTTCTTCACGGTCAGCCAGCGAATTTGAAACCATTGCACAAGCGATGGCAGTTGCCGATTCTCTGGTCGAGCGTTCCAAACGACCGCCCGATCTACCAGGAGCAGCTCGGCCCGGCCGCGTCGAGTTTCCTTCTGCTTGCGGGTGAGCCAGTCGCGTAGCGACGGCACAAGATAGTCGTGGGTTAGCTGGTAGTATTTCGCGCCTACTTGCAGCGCGGAGGTGGCAGATTCGTCTTTGCCTTCGGGATCGCTCGGCGTGATGAGGCGAAGTTCGCTGTCGAGGATGCGAACGACCTCGTCGAAGTCTTTTCTGCGGTTTGCATAGCCGGATGCCTCGAGCAACTCCTGCTGCGAACGCAGGTGACCCTTGATGTCGGTTCCGGCTGCGGGCAAAAGGGCTTTTAGAACCGCCTGCGCGGCCTTCCGGTGAAGCTGATGCTGCGGTGGAGCGGTCGAGGCGGTGAAGGTCTCTTCCAGAAAAGTCACGCCGACGCCTTCGGTGCCACCGACCCCTTCCAGGGTTGCTGGGGTCCACGGCTTCCCTTTAACCATTTCGGCAAATAGAGCCAGCCGCACGGAGACGATCTTTCCCTTTTGGGCAAGCCCGGCGATTGCTTGTTCGAGGAAGTCTTTTTCGTCGTCGGTGAGCTCGTTCTCGGGCAATGCTCCAAAGGCTCGCCCAAAGGCCGTGAGTACCTTCTTCGCATGACGAGGATCGAAGAGGTCCACGAGCCAAGAGTTTTCACCGTCGAGAATCCGAAGCTCCAAAGCCTGCATGAACCGGCTCACGGCGAGCCAGAAGTCGTCTCTCACCATCACCACCGCCTGCAAACGGTCACCGTCGCATTGGCGCAAGCCTTGTACGAGCTCTGTGTTTTCGTCGTAATGTTTGGTGTGCAACCATTGCTCAAATTGGTCCACCACTAGCAATACCTTTTGCCTCGGCACCAGGAATCGCCCTTGCCGTAGGGCTGCAAGCGATCCAACGAGCCCAAGGTTCTTGGGCAAGTCAGGCACATGCCTTCTCAACGCTTTCAGCAACCTCGCCTCAGTCTCCTCGCCCGTCGCCTCGATATACGCCACCGTGATCGACGACGCCAATCTCGGCAGCAATCCTGCTTTCACCAACGATGATTTGCCACAACCACTTGGCCCGTAGATGAGACCCACGGAAAAGTTGCTGTCGGCATCAGTTTCTTCAATCCGTGTCTTCCAAAACCGAATGCTGTCGGGAAGGCCTTCTCGATCTCTTGGCCCCGGCAACAGTTCGAGAAAAAAGTCAGCATCATGCGCATCAAAAGATCGCAAGCCTTTGGGCACGATTTTGATGACCGGTTGGCTATCGGACGCGAGTGTGATCACGGGAGTCGTGTGCGGAAACGAAGGCGTCTCCACGCCCGGGCCCCGCAAGACGGCCACCAGTTGTTCCGGGGAGAGGCCGGGAGCCGCCGTCGATTCAGGCCCAACGACGGGTTCGGACTGTTGTCTTACGACGCTTCCGCCACCCTCGAGATCATTGAGCCAGTATCGAAGGTCTTCGGCCATGTCCTTGGCCGTCGAGTATCGCTCGGAGGCCCGTTTCGCCAGGGCCTTGAGGCAAATCCGCTCGAGTTCCTTCGGAACGCGGTCATCAAGCTGCCGTGGCGGGCGCGGCTCTAAGGTCGTGATTTGTTCGAAGAGTTCTTCGGTCGATTCTCCCTTGAAGGGTCGCTTGCCCGTGAGCAGTTCATAGCAGACCACGCCGAGGCTAAAAATGTCGCTGCGGCCATCGACACGGTGCCCTTCGCCGCGTGCCTGCTCTGGCGACATATAGGCTGGCGTGCCGGCGTACCGCGGCCCTTTGCCGACATCCTGTTCGCGCAAGGCGAGGCCGAAATCGGCCACGAACGGCTTGCCAGCTTTGTCGAGCAGGATGTTGTTGGGCTTGATGTCGCGATGCACGATCTCCTGCTGATGGGCAAAGTGCAGCGCCTGGGCCACCGTTGCCAGCAGCTCGACCGCTTCGTCGAGCGGCAGACGCGATTGCCTCAGGCGCGTGAAAAGGTCGGTGCCGTCGATGTACTTCGAGACCACGAAAACGGGGAACTGCTCCGTGGTGCCGACATCGTAGACCGGCACGATGTTCGGGTGATCGAGATTGGCCACGGTGCGGGCCTCGGACAAGTACGCTTTGGCGTCGCTCGGTTGGGAAATCAATTTGGCGTCTGCCACTTTGATCGCCACGGGACGTTGCAACTGGTCGTCGTAGGCGAGATAGACGAGGCCGAAGCCGCCTTGTCCCAGGATTCTCTGCACTCGGTATCGGCCGATTTGGTGCGGAACTGCCTCGGGATCCCGATATTCCTCAGTGGATTTCAAGGCGCCGCGCGACAAGACGGTTTGATAGGGATCGTGCATGGTTCCTGGCCTTCGTGTGGCCGCCGTACTTCTTGCAGCGGCACGTCGCCCTGGTGATGGCAGGCAAATCTGGCTTTTAAGATATGCCCCGCCGAGCTCATAAGCAAATCGCAGGGCGCCGGCGGCTCAGCCGACCTCCGCGTCTCAAAACATTTGACTACCGCCCAGTCGCTTGTTACATAGGCACCAAAGGCGGGTCGCGCCCTTGCGAACAAGGTCCGGCCAAGAATTCGTGGCATGTTGACTTGTTCGGAGGGCCAGTTCCATGGTGCGTCTCGCCTCGTCGTTTTTTCCGCGGCAGCGGCCCGCCGCGAAGTCCCGCCTGAAGCCATCACGGCGTCGCCGCAGCCGGCACGTCCAGGTCGAATTCTTAGAGCAACGTTCGATGTTGGCCGCCGGAGTTCTCGACACCACATTTGGCAGCGGCGGAGTCGCATTGACGCCGATCGGAACCGGTAATGCCGACCTCTTCGATATGGCCATTGAGCCTGACGGCAAACTCGTCGCCGTCGGCCTGGCGCAAGGGCAAGGATATGCCGTCGCGCGCTATAACGCAGACGGGAGCCTCGACACCACGTTCGGCACTTCGGGGACCGAGATCATCCCCTCTACCGGAAGCGCGCATCGTGTCGCTATCCAGTCCGACGGCAAAATCGTCTTGTCCGGCGACACCAACGGTGCACCAGATCAAACGGTCGTCGTTCGCTTGACTGATTCAGGCGCCCTCGACTCGACGTTCGGTACGGCAGGGAAAGTTACCGTCGGTACCGGGGGCGGCAGCGCGCTGGCAATCGACCCCAGCGGAAGGATTATCGTGGCGGGCGGTGGGACCGGCATCACGAGACTGAACTCCGATGGCACGCTCGACACGACGTTCGGTATAATGGGGAAGAAAATGGGATAAGTCCAATAATGAATTCGCTAATGGGAATCGCGGTAGGGATGGCCCTTTCGGGCCACCCCCCGCACAGACCCGTACGTGAAGGATTACCTCATACGGTTCTTGCCTCGAGTCGAGCGCGAAATCGGACGTTGGGATACGGATGGATGATGCGCGGACGCGGGAGGTAGCTCCGTGCGAGACGGCGCATACGCTCCCAGATCCAGCCGCGACGCCCCCGCTGACTGCGGCGGCGAAGCTGTCGGAGCCAGAGACGGGTTACTTCGTCCACGAAACGGCTGAGGCATTGACTGTTGCCGGGCACGGCGTGGTAATTCAACCAGCCTTGCACGACCCGCCTCAGCCAGCGGCCCGTTTCGCCCAGCGGTCGGTGCCTGCGCTTCCGCAAGGCAGTTTTGATCGCTTGCAGGGTAATCCGAATGCGTTTGGTCATCGACACTCGATGGATCGTGAACCAACCGTGTGTTCGCGTCCGGGCGCACCGGTGGGTGAAGCCCAGGAAGTCGAACGTCTCCGGTCGGCCCTCGCCACGTCGCGAACGGCGTTCGGCGGCGTACCGACCGAACTCGATCAGACGTGTTTTCCCTTCGTGCAGTTTCAGACCGAACTTGGCGAAACGCGCGCGGAGTGCTTCCCAGCACGCCATCGCCTCGTTGTGGTTCTCAAACCCGATCACGAAGTCATCCGCATATCGGACCACGACGACGGCGCCACGGCAGTGGTGTTTCCGCCACCATCGGATCCACAGATCGAAGACGTAGTGCAGAAACACGTTCGCCAGCAGCGGTGAAATCACCGCCCCTTGCGGCGTGCCGACCGTGGTCCTCGACCATTCACCTTCCTCGCTGACTCCGGCCCGAAGCCATTTACGAATCAAGCGAAGAACGCGGCGGTCGCCGATGCGATGCTTCAGAAACCTGAGCAACCACTCATGGTCGATCGTGTCAAAGAAGCCTTCGATATCGGCATCCAGTATCCAGCTCACTCGTTGGCTGGTAATGGCCACACTCAGCGCGTCAAGCGCCTCGTGGCAGCCGCGACCAGGCCGGAAGCCATAACTGAATCCGAGAAAGTCCTGCTCGTAGATGCTTTGGAGGACCCATAGCAGCGATTGCTGGACGATCTTGTCCTCCAGCGAAGCGATGCCCAGCGGCCGTTGTCGGCCATCCGGTTTGGGAATCCACACCCGACGAGAGGGCCAAGCACGGTAGGCTCCCCGGTGAATCCGATCATGGAGGTCCAGCAAGTTGGCCTCCAAGTCTTGCTCGTATTCATGCCACGTCACCTGATCCACGCCGACCGAGGCCGTCTTCTTCAGGTTGAAGAAGGCTTCGCGCAAGCAGTCCTCGTTGACATGGTGCAGTAAAGCCGTGAACTTGAGCGTGCCGTCCTTTCGGGCAGCTTTGCGCACGCCGTGCAGTCCGCATGACCTGCTTTGAGTCCGGCCCAGAGTCCGGTGCAAGGCGTCCTGTCCGGCGTTCCTCTTGGCTGGGTCCCTTCCCTTGTCCGACTCCGCGGGTGCTTCAGCGGCCCCGTTGTTCGTCGTGGTCGCGGGTACTACGGACCCATGTGACTTCCCATCGGCGTGCATGTCCGCCTTGCCGTCCGAGACGTTCGCAGACCGTTCCGATTCGAGCGAATCGGAAACCAATGGGACCTCCCGGTTCTCGCGATTGGAATATTGTCGCATGCTCAGGTTCTCTGACTCCGCCGTGTCCGTGGGCGTCTTGCCGTTATCGTCGCCCTTGGCGTGGCCTTCCCCTTGATAAGACAAGGTCGGCACACGAGAGTGATGATTTCGGAGCTCAATGGCTGGCCTGCTAAACCCTCCTCACGGACGCTCAGACCGGAAACGTTGCCGCGTCCAGTCCTCCGCGGGAGGCCGAAGCGAATGGCTAGCTCTTCTTCGTGGGACTCTTTCATTCCCGATTCCAATCCGGTTTATCCCGGCGCACCTTATCCCCTTTCTTCCGCCCGAACTTTCATGAACACTGGTGGGTTACGCCAAAGGAATTGCGGTGCCTCTCGGTGCTGGCACCGGTTGTCGTCAGTCGCCTTGCTTCTCGTCCTTGAGGCGTTGGCGTATCCTGGCTGCCTTGTCAGCGTCAAACCAGTTAAACCCGTCAAGCGGGAACCTTCTAAACAGCGGCCGGCGTGTTTTCTCAAGCTGGCGGATTCGAGCATTGATTCCGCGCCGGCTCTCGCGCTTCGCCTCGGCCGATAATTCGTCGCAACGGTCGATCTGCGACAATGCCAGTCGGCAAACCTCGATTTGCAACTCAAACAGCGATTTCGACTCGTGTTTGCGACGCCAACCCGCTAGGTCGTCTTCGATTCCGGGATCGAGCCTCGGCGGCAGCCCAATGTCGGTCACGGAAAGGTCGTCCTCGAACGCCGACACAAGTCGATGGTACGCGATGTCCTTGCAAATCCACCCAACGGTATAATTCTCGGCGAAATCTCCATCGTGCGCGGCCGTGAATGCGTAGCGCTCGTCGTCAAGGTGTTTCAGTACCTCTTCAAATATTTCGACGCTTTCGTCACGAGCCACCTCTACAAAGGCGCGGCGCGCTCGCTTTGCCTCCGCCCAGTCGTAGTCGTCCGGAAACAGAGGATCAACGCGATCGACTAGGTCGACAAGTTCGGGACGCCTATTTTTATTCGCGAGAGCCTCTACCCGCAATGCAAGATTCCCACGCGTCTTTTTGATTTGGTCACGCTCTTGGGCCATTATGTGAACTCCACCGAGTGCCACGCAAGCGGCTATGAACGCCGCGAGGCGCCGCAAGAGCCGCCAGATTAACCCGCGACCAAGTGAGTAACTCACCGCCCGCACAAACCGGTTAGTCGGCACTGGAATCTTCTGCGTCATTGTTTTGCTCCACCCAGGGCACGCGAACCCTCCGTATCTGGAAGTCGCTAGGATTCGCGTTAGGAAAGTGATCACGCACGGAGTGGAAGCTCATCATACGCCTGCGATATTCCTCGATGGTGTACACGTGATGAGTTCCATTCCTGTCCGGGTAAATGGCGAGAACCTTCCCATCGCCGATGTAGAAAACATTGCTCCCTTCTTCGCCCCTATATCGAGCAAGCCGCCTCTGCTGCGGCGTCAACTGCTCGTAGTACGGGTTCTCGAACCACACCTGATCGCCCGGTAGCAGATCGTTCTCCGAAAAACCGGGCCCGGTCGGATCGCGCTTGACTTGGAAAAGTTCTCCCTCACCCTCGTTGATGAGATCGTTCGGTATTACTTTGCCCGTCATCTGTTCGTTGATCTGGTCCCGAAGTTCATCATCATCAACGGCATCGGCATAGCTTTTTATAATTATTAGCGATGAATATTTTTTGCACTGAATCTGATTGCCCGGCGACTGCCAGAGATCGTTGATTGCGTCGAGCGGCTTGACGCCTTTCTTCGGCACGTATTGCCCATCTTTCTCTTCCCACATCTCTGGGTTCCGCTTGTCGCCGAAGCGCACCAAGCCGCGATTGGTGTTCTCAAGGATGCGGAGCCTGATCCAGATCGCGGTCTCACTAAGGCCAGCCTGTCGCATCTCCTTCTCGGCGTTTTCAACATCCGCTTTCGTAAGCGCCCTTAGGCCGCTCGGATCGGTCCCGTCCGCGAAATCGTTGCCGACATACCGCTCTTCGTTCGTGTCGCCGCCGAGAAGGCCGATGTGGTCGGGCTGGATAAAGCGACCGGTGGGGGGATCGTAGGGCCGCTCGCCGAAGATGTCGAAGCCGGTGCTCGGGTCGGTCAGGCCGCCGGCGAACCCGGTCAGATGGTGCTCCGCGGGATTGCTCTCGCTGGCGTAGGCGCCGAAGACCGTGTAATTGGCGTGATCGAGCAAGCTGCCCGTGGCGCTCACCACGTTGCGGACGCTGCCAAGATCGTCGGCCAGGTCGAAGGTCACGGTGCCCGGCGTGGTGAGCGACGAAACCGCTTCCTCAGCAAGTGTGTTGAAATGCTGGTCGGCCGCGTTGGTGTTCGGGCCGTTCAGGTAACGGTTGGTAAGCTGCTGCTGGCCGTTGAACTCCAGCACGATACCGCCCTCGCCGGCGCCCGCCGCCTGGCCGCCACCCACGTTCGCGCCCATCGCGGCGTCGAGCTCACCCGCAGTCGAAGAACCCTCACCCTGGCCCTCTCCCGGCGGGAGAGGGGAGGTGATGTCCCAAACATTGTGCGTGACCTGGCTGAACGTGCCCGACCCGGTGGGATCGACGTCTTGCTCGATGAGATTGTTGAACACGTCGTACACGTCGTGTTCTTGCTTCGTCAGGACGTGCGAGTTGTTGTAGAAATGAACGTCGGTCAGCCGGTTGCGGTAATCCCATGAGTAATCGACCTCATAGTCGTTGGCCGGCGCGTTTGAGATGCGGACGCGCTTGATGACGTTGCCTTCGGCGTCGTGCGTGTAATTGAACGTGCCGTCGCTGGCCAGCAGATTGTTCGCCCCAACGACGTAGCCGTTGCCAATCCGGTTGCCATTCGGGTCATAAGTCTCCGTCACATTCGGCGGCGGATTGCTGCCGCTATAAGTCGCCGAAACGACTTGCGACGCCTTGTCATACCCGTAGGTGGCCAAGCCGTCGTTGCTGGAGAACGTCGAGACGCGGTCCAGCGTATCGAACGTCCAAGAAAGATTCTCGATGGCGCTGCCGTAGTGGCTGTGGTCTTCGCTGGTGAGCTGGCCGAGGTTGTTGTAGGCCAGCGTAGTGTCGGCGGCGTCGGTGGAGGGGTTGGGCGGCTGCGTGATGTTGGTATACCGCTGGATCGACGTAATGTCGCCGATCGGGTCGTAACCAAAGCTGATGCCCTTGGTCGCCACGGCGTTGCCGTTTGGCTGGCCTTGCTGCGTCTCGGCGGTCATACGCCCCAGCGTATCAAAGCTATAGCTATTCAGGAAGTCGCGGGCGCCACCGACCGTCGCCGAGCATCATCGCGCCCTCACGCTCGGGCTATGGTCAATGTTGGCCGCTTCTTCATCCATGGCAATTATAGTTTTCAATCGTCCCAAGTCCTCGCCCAACTGTCGCTCAGCGGCCAATCGACGCTGGATGTCCTTAGAGCCTATCCGAGAACCGCTGCAGTTCGTAATGTGACAATCGCGAATTGAAGATGCAAGAAGCCCAGGTAATTCTGAACTTTCTTTTCCCAGCGGATCAGCAAGCGCCGGGCGCGGTTGAGCCAGGAGTGTGTGCGCTCG
>DATFDL010000334.1:0-3253 GCA_035252155.1 Pirellulales bacterium
GTTGAGGCCGGCCAGAACGCAAATGCGGCATGGTAGACATTCACCCGCTGGCGTCCTATTCTGAGAGCAGGCGCCGAATGCGGCTGGCGCCGTTCCGCCGTTAGTTCTTTGCGTGGAGCGATCATGGCCACCAGCGAAACCAATCCGCAGATCGCGCCAGAGGTGAAGCCGCCGCCGCTCGAGTCGCCGGAAAAGCGCGGTTTGTCGGTTGCGTGGGCGGTCGTCGTGGCGTTGGCTGGCGGTCTCGCCTGCGGCTGGTGCCTCGACCGCTATGGCACGCTCGGCGCAATCTCGCTTTGGCCTCTTGGGGCAATCGCGGGGTTCATCGCGGCTCGGCTGAAACTGTCGGGACGGTTTTGCGGATGGGCGCTTGTTGCCGCGTGCCTCGTGGCTTTCTTAGTCGCGGAAACGTGTTGGATTCGGTGGCATGAGGCCGAAGATTGGTGGGAAGCCGTCCGCTATTGGCCCACCTTTATTACGGAGTATGAGGTGCCGGCGCTGGTGGGCATTGTTCTTGCCGCCTTTGGCGCCGAATCGGCCTTTCGACAAACTCGCCGCCGGATCGGTCCCGCGCGGTAAACCACGAAAGTTCTGGAGCCAGGGTTCGACATTCTCATGCGTGGCATTGTTGGCGGCGCAAGCGCATTTGCGCCCTGCAAGAATGCTGAACCCCGAACCCTGAACCCTTAATGATGACCACTCGCCGGCAATTGCTGCGGATCGGCGCCCTGGCCCCGCTCGGACTGGGTCTGGCCGATCTGCTGCGGTCGCCGCTTCGCGCCAATCCGCCGCGCCGCACGGCAAAGTCGTGCATTCTGTTTTTTCTCGAAGGCGGCCCCGCCCACCAAGACCTGTGGGATATGAAGCCTGAGGCGCCGGCCGAATTTCGCGGCGAATTTCAACCGATCGAGAGCACCACGCCGGGCGTCAAGGTCTGCGAACATCTGCCACTGCTCGCCGCGCAGATGCGCCATGTGGCGCTGGTCCGATCGGTGCATCACCAGGTGGTCGATCATAACGCCGGCAGCTACTACGCGCTCACCGGCCGCTCGCCCGTCAAAGGCGGGCAACTGATTGTACGCGACGAGCCTGATAACTTTCCGCCGTTCGGAGCGGTGTTGGCCCAGTTGCATCCTGCGGCGCGGCGCGTGCCGCCCTTCGTGCACGTGCCGGAGATCATGTCGAACAACGGTTTCGATCTGCCGGGGCAGCGGGCGGGGTTCTTGGGAGCGGCTTACGATCCGTTGGTGACGGGCGACCCCAGTGTGCCGGGTTACCAGGTTCCCGGCCTCGGGTTGCCTGCCGAATTGCCGTTGGAGCGTCTCGATCAACGGCGCGATTTGCTGGCGGCGCTCGACCGCCGGCTGGCGAATCTCGGCGACGATCCGGCGCTAGACGGCATCGAGGCCCATTACCAACAGGCGTTCGGACTGCTCACGTCAAACGAAACTCGGCGGGCGTTCGATCTCGGCCAGGAACCCGAAGCGGTGCGCCGCCGGTATGGCCTGCCCGACCGCACCGATCGCTCGCGCGAGGCCCGGCAGTTCGGCGGCTTGCCGCATCTGGGGCAGTGCCTGCTGTTGGCGCGGCGATTGATCGAGTCGGGCGTGCGGTTGGTCACCGTGGGCACCGGGCGGCGGTTCGACCAATCTTGGGACACGCATCGCCAGCATTTTCCGCTCCTGAAGCGGTCGCTCTTGCCGTACTTCGATCGGGCGTTTTCCGCGCTGCTGGAAGATCTCGCCCAGCGCGGGCTGCTCGACGATACGCTGGTGGTGGCGATGGGCGAATTCGGCCGCACGCCCCGGCTAGGGCAGATCACCAGCGGGGCCGGCGCCGATGCCGCGGGCCGCGACCATTGGCCACATTGCTACACGATGCTGTTGGCCGGCGGCGGCGTCGATGGCGGCACGGTGTACGGGCAATCCGATCGCTGGGCGGCCCACCCGGTGCGCGACCCGGTGACGCCTGAAGACGTGGCGGCGACCATTTACCACGCCCTGGGCGTCGAGGCCGACACCCGGTTGATCGACCCGCTCGGCCGGCCGCAATCGGTGGCCCTCGGGCGGCCGATCAACGAGCTTTTCCGGGCAGGGCGCTGATCCGCTCAAACGCGATCCACACCAGCGCCACGCCGAACACCGCCAACACAAAACCGTTGATGCCCTGCGGTTGCTGCGACAGCCAATGTTGCCAAACATGAACGAGACGCATACTTCGGTCCTCCCTACGGTTCCCCAACCACAACCATAGCATGAAAAACGGCGGGAGGACGGGTTACCGGGTCGCAATGCCCGCCAGCAGTGCCGCGGCGATCAGCGTTTCGGCCACGCCGGCGGCTTGCAGCCAGCGGGGATCAGCCTCGGTGAGCAGCTCCTTGAATTGCCGCGGAAAAAAGCTCAGCGCGACGCCCTCGGCCAGTAAAAGCGTCAACGCCAGTATCGTCATCCAGCGAGTGCCGTCCATTCCCACGACGGCCTGGAAGGCCATCCTCCATTTCGCGTTGCTTTACCGCTACCCGCGTCGAGTATAATCAACATTGCCGCGAAATCACTGCATCAGCCATGGCACTATTAGGCGTCAATATCGACCATGTCGCGACCGTGCGCCAGGCACGGCGGACCTACGAACCCGATCCCGTCTGGGCCGCCGCGCTGGCCGAGTTGGGCGGCGCCGACGGCATCACCGTACACTTGCGCGAGGACCGGCGGCACATTCAAGACCGCGATCTGCGGGTGTTGCGCGAAACGGTGACGGTGAAACTCAATCTCGAGATGGCCTGTGCCGACGAAGTGATTCGCATCGCCTGCGACATCAAGCCGCCGCAGGCCACGCTCGTGCCCGAAAGCCGCCAAGAGATTACTACCGAGGGCGGGCTCGACGTAGTCGGGCAGCGCGCCAAAGTGGCCGACTCCGTGCGGCGGCTGCACGATGCGGGCATTATCGTCAGTCTTTTTCTGGATGCCGACGAGCGGCAGATCGAGGCAGGCCGCGATCTAGGCGCCGACGCCGTCGAGCTGCACACCGGCGGGTACGCGCTGGCCGCGCCCGGCCGCATGAAAGACGACGAGCTGGCCAAGCTCGTCCGCGGCGCCGAGCAAGTAGTGGCATGCGGCATGACCTTGCACGCCGGTCACGGATTGACCTATCGCAACGTGCGTCCGGTCGCGGCGATCGCGCGGATGTGTGAGCTGAACATCGGCCACAGTATTGTGGCCCGCGCCGTGATGGTCGGCTTTCAGGCCGCCGTGCG
>DATFDL010000335.1:0-21814 GCA_035252155.1 Pirellulales bacterium
GGCTAGGGACTCACGGCGACAGGGCGAGAGCGCGAGGGGGCGAGGGGGCGACAAGGCGAGGGGGCAAGCGGGCGACAAGGCGAGCGCCCCTGAAACCCGAATGCTGAATCCCGAATCCTGAATGCTGAACCGGCGCTTGCATAAGCGACGATTGAAGTTTCGCAAGGTCGTCACAACTACCTTTGGAGCCGGACCTTGCGACTGCGTACCGAGTGCGGGTGGCCGTGTTCTTCGCAAGCAGCTTGATGAAACTCGGACTTGGCCAAGTCTTCCACGTCAAAACCCGACGGCAAAGCTTCCGAAGCACGGAACGTAAGCCGGCCGGCGGCGAAACGAAGGCTGCCAAGACGCCCGAAGCGAAATCCAAGCGAAGGAATAGTGCCAGTATTGCGATTGGCCTGGCGGCGGAAACGGAATAGATTCCGTGTTACGGAACACGGAATGAATTCCATTCTACGACGACGCGGAATTCTACAAGCGAAAGGATTCGCGATGACATCAGCCGCTGTGGCTGCGGGGCTGCGCACTGCGCGACATCCGTCCCTCGAACGCCCGCGGGCAGACGTAGGGTCGTCCCCGAAGACCCGCCAGGCCGGCCGCGACCATCGGTTTTGGTTCGCCGCGGGGTTATCGCTGGCCGCGGTGATGGTGCTGGCCAAGCTGGCATTGCTGCCATTTCCGGTTTCGACGATCGGCCAGTTTGCGCGCTGGTTGCTGCGGTTGGGCATCGTCGTTTCGCCCGACCTGGCCTTTGTCGCCGGGCTGACCGTGGTTTGTTGGCTGGCGTCTCTCGCCTGGCAAAAATGGCCGAGCTGGATGGCCAGCGTCTGGCGGGGCTTTTGCCTGACTGGGTTTGCCCTATGCGCCGTTTATGCCGTCGCCAGCATTCCCATGTATAAGGTGACCAAGGTTCCCTTTACCGTCCGGCTGCTGTCATTCGTGGGCGGGCCCGATGTGATGGCCTCGTCGATCGAAGAGTATCTGCCGCCCGGCATCGTGCTGGCGTTGATCGCTGCGCCGATGGTGGTGCTCGTTTCTCCCTGGGCCGCGCGCCGCCGACCGCTGCGGCGTGGGGTTGCGTCGCTGGGCGGCAAAACCGCGGCGGCCTTGGTGTTGCTCGCGGCGCTCAACGGAGTGGTCTGCGAGCGCTACATGCGGGCAGAATGGACCGATCCAAACCGCTGGGAGCGTCGAATCGCCCAAAGCCCCCACTGGGTGCTGCTGGCCTCGTGCTGGGAAGAAATCGCCAAAGACCGGCCCTTCACCCATTCGTTCTCGTTCGACGAAATCGACGACAGCGATTTCCGCCGACCGAAGAAGGCATCGCCAAACGTCGCTCAGCCGCTGCTGCCCGAAGCCCAGAGGCCCAAGAACGTAATTCTGATCGTCCTCGAATCAACCGGCGCCGAGTATTTTCGGGTTGGCGATTCCAACGCGCGGTACGCTACCACTCCAAAACTTGACGCCCTGGCCGCCCGAGAGGGAATTGTGTTCGACAACATTTATTCGCAGGCGGCGTCGAGCTGCAAAAGCCTGGTGGCCTTGTCGAACAGCGTCTATCCACGGCCCGATTGGCTGTTGATCGTGCGCGATCATCCGGCCTTCGACGTCATGTCGCTGCCGCAGGTGCTAAAGGACCGCGGTTATCGCACCTGCTACGCTCACTCGGGCTATTGGGGCTGGCAGAAACGCGACCGCTTCCTTAAAGACCGCGGCGTTGAGCAGTTGATCGATGCCAGCCAGCACCCCGGCCAAGAGATCAATTCCTGGGGAATCAACGATCAGACCATGCTGGAAGACGTCTTGGCCTGGATCGACCGCGAGCCAGGGCGACCGTTCTTCGCCTTCGCCTACACGAACGAAACGCACCATCCCTATGTGGCTCCGCAAGATCATCATGATTTTGGCGTGGACGACGGAGAGCTTGCCCGGTATCTCGACTCGGTGCGTGGGGCCGACGCCAAAATCGGCTGGCTGATGGCCGAGTTGAAGAAGCGCGGTCTGGCCGATTCGACGCTCGTGGCGGTCACGGCCGATCACGGCGAAAGTTTCGGGCAGCACAATCAGCGCACGCACAGTTTCGGCATTTATGAGCAGACGGTGCACGTGCCACTGGTGCTACTGCATCGCAGCCTGTCCGACCTGCCGCGCCGCAGCGCCGCTGTGGGCCGGCACATCGACATCGCGCCGACCTTGCTCGATCTGCTGGGCGTTGACGCACCCGCCGAGTGGCAAGGCAAGAGCTTGCTGCGGCCACGTGCCGACGACCGGGCCTATTTTCTTTCGGTTGGCAACGAAATTGTGCTGGGGTTGCGCGACGACCGCTACAAGTATCACTATTATGTCGATACTTCCCGCGAAGAGCTCTTTGATGTGGAAAACGACCCCGGCGAAGAGCAGAACCTGGCGACAGCCGAGCCGGACCGCGCGGCCGCCTATCGCCGGCGGCTGGGAGGCTGGGTGACCTATCAGCGCGAGTTTCTGGCCAAGCACGGCGTGCGCTGATTTCGCCAAGGCGAGATGGGGCTCGCTTCATCATCGCTTTGTATGACCACTCGTCGCGTTCGTCGTCGGCCACCGCCGCATGCTGGCTATTGGGGCGTTGCTGGCAGTCCTCGGTTGGCGACGATAAAGTGTTGTTATGCGCACTATTAAATACCTTCACCAAGGTAACTGACGCCGGTGTCGTGGCGATCTGTAATGACCTCCCGCGGTGCAAAATCATCAAGTAAGCCTTTGCCGCGCTCTTCACAAAACTTTCACGCCACGCACGCCGACGCGCAGCAGACGCTGGCGGCGTTTCTTCGCGGCCGTCTGCCCAATAAATCGTGGTCGGAGGTTCGCCGCCTGATTCGCTCACGGCAGGTGCTGGTTGACGGTAATCTGTCTCTCGACGCGGGGCGCCGATTGCGGGGCACTGAAGTCGTCAAGCTGCTGACCAGTCCTACGGCGCCTCCCGCGCGGGAAGACGACGTTCGTGTCCATTTCCTCGATGCCCAGATCGTCGTCGTCGAGAAACCAGCCCGGTTGACTTCGGTTCGCCATGCTGAAGAGCGCCATTGGTCACCGCGCCGAAAACAAATCCAGCCGACCTTGCAAGACCTGTTGCCGCAGATCATTGCTAAAAAGCATAGCCGTGGGCAGAGCCGACGCCGCGCGGCGCCGGCCGGCAAGCCGCCGCCCGTCCGGCCGGTGCATCGGCTCGACCGCGAGACGAGCGGGCTGATGGTCTTTGCCCGGACGCGCCAGGCAGAGCAAGGGCTGGTCGAACAATTCCGCCGCCACACGACCGGGCGGCGCTACCTGGCGGTCGTGCAAGGAGACGTCGCCGAGCAGACGTTCGAGAGTCGGTTGGTGCGCGACCGGGGTGATGGCCGCCGCGGCAGCACGACGCTGCCCGACACTGGCAAACGGGCGATCACGCACGTCAAGCCGCTCGAACGACTGGGCGACTATACGCTCATCGAGTGTCGGCTGGAAACCGGCCGCACGCACCAGATACGCATTCATCTGGCCGAGGCCGGGCATCCGCTCTGTGGTGAGACAGTCTATCACCAGCCACTCTTCGCAGCGCCCCGGCCGGACCACAGCGGCGCGCCGCGGCTGGCCCTGCACGCGGCGGAGCTAAGCTTCGACCACCCGATTACCGGCGAGCGGCTGCGGTTCACGGCCCCGCTGCCGCACGACCTGAGCCAATGGCTGGCCAGGCTGCGCCGTCGTTGACACCCTTCGCCGCCCCCCTATAATTCCCTATCTTCACGGCTTTAGAGTAAGGAGATACCCGATGGGCGCCCATGTCACTGAATTTACCGACGGGAACTTTCAAACTGAGGTAGTCGGCAGCAGCCAGCCGGTTTTGGTCGATTTCTGGGCGCCCTGGTGCGGTCCTTGCCGCATGATTGCCCCCTTGATCGAAGAGCTTGGCTCGGAGTACTCGGGTTCGGTCAAAGTGGGCAAGCTCAATATCGACGACAGCCCCAACGCCGCCGAGCAATACGGCGTCAGCAGCATCCCGACTTTGATGGTCTTCAAAGGGGGCGAGGTGGTCGAGCGGTTCGTGGGCGTCCAACCCAAGAGCCGGTTGCAAAAGGCCCTCGATGCCGCCAAGGCCTAAGGTAGAACGGAATTCATTCCGTTCGAACTGGCGCGGCGCTCCCACCGTAGCTTCGATCCCGTCGCGCCGGCACCGGGGCTACTTTAAGGAACGGAATGAATTCCGTTCTACGAGAGGGCTTTCTCGTTCACGCGGGCGTGAACTATGACTGAACTTTTTCCGCCCGTTGGCCGATAAACGGGCATCATGCCCCCTACGCAAGACGCGGCAGCGCAGGCGTCGGCCGCCGAGCCGAAAGTTTTGGCGGGCGAGGGTGTAATCTTTTCTTCGGCAGTGGCCGGAACCCGTATTGACCCGGCCCACACGCTTGGCCAGGCTGTGCCGCCGCCGGTTAGCCGGCCTGGACCACCGGCCGGTAACGACCCCGCGGCCAGCCCACCCGCCGAACCAGGTCTGGCCGATGGCCCCCTCCAGATCGAAGCTCAAGCCGCCCAACTCGCCGCCCTGTTGGATCAGCGTCAGCGCGAGCTGGACCAACGCGAGGCCCAAATCGATCGACGCGAGGCCGCCTTGGCTCAGGAGATTCGCGAAGCCCGGTTTCGTTTGAGCCAGCGGCGGCGGCAAATCGACCAGCGACAGACCGCCCGGCAACGGGTTTTGCGGCGGCAAAGCGAGCGGCTCGACCGCCGCCGGGCGGCCCTCGAAACGTCGCGCCACCAGGCCGCTCAGATGCGCCAAGAAGCCCTTGAGCTGCGGCTGGTCATCGAGCAACTGCACGCCCGACTGATTGGGCAGGTCGAGCCGGCCGCGCTCTCGGCATCGCTCGACCGGCTGCGGCAGCGGCTGACCGACCACTACCGCGAGGAAGCCCAGGAATTGACTCGCCGCCGGGCCGAATTAGAGTTGCTCATGGCCGAATTGGCCGAACAGTATGAGAAGTTGCGACGATTGGCCGGGAACGATGATGGTCATGGAGCTCTGTAGGGAACGCCCTCCGTGGCATTCCGGCAGCGGCAGAAGCCGCCATAGTAGCTCCGACACTCCGTGGCGGAGACTTGCCGGTCGCCGCCGGCGACCGACTCCCCGTCACGGGGCTACTTTGACACCGATGCCGTTCTAGATATTGATTCGCCGTTCGCGGAACGCCACAGAGGGCGTTCCCTACAGAACCGATCGCTCGCGACCATCAACCAAACTATCGCCTTCCGCATTGCGTATCCTCGCCGGTGCGGTACAATTTTCGCAGATCGGGGTTAAGAATACTTGTCGGGTTTACGACTCGATGGTATAAGCACGCGCGGGTGAGGGCTTTCAGGTCGGCACGGCCGACCGACCCAACCCCATCGTCACAACCGAGGAGGGATTCGTTCCCAATGAACCAATTCGAAGCCGCCTCTTCTACGGCCCACTCTGGCGCCTGTATCGAAGAGTCTGAAGAGCCTCCTAGTTCTTCCCGCCGGCATCCTTACTGGAAAGACGTGCCTCTCGAACTTTGGGAGGACTGGCGTTGGCAAATGCAAAACGCCGTTCGAACAACCTCCCAGCTCACGGAGCTTCTACCGTTCCCACCTGGCGATCTCGCCGCCCTCGAAGCTCTCGAAGCCCAGTACAAGCTGGCCATCCCTCCTTACTACTTCTCTCTGATCGATGTCAACGACTCGAACGACCCGATTCGTTTGCAGTCGTGCCCGTCGACCGCCGAGATGACCAGTGAGACCGGGCTGGAACTGGAAGATCCGCTGGAGGAAGACAAAGACTCGCCCGTGCCGGGCCTGACCCATCGCTATCCCGACCGGGTGCTGATGGTCACCACGCACGTCTGCTCGATGTACTGCCGGTTCTGCACCCGCAAACGGGTGACCATGGACCGCGACGGCTGGGATGGTCCCAGCCACAACGATCAGCGGATGGTCGATTACGTCCGCCAACATCCGGAGATTCACGATGTGATTGTGTCGGGCGGCGATCCCCTGTCGCTGCCCATCTCGAAGCTGCGATGGTTTGTCAACGAACTGGCCGCCATCGAGCACGTCGATGTGATCCGCATCGGTACGCGCGTCCCCGTGACGCTGCCGCAGCGGTTGTTCGACCGCGACCTGGTCGAATTGTTACGAAGAGCGGGCAAAATCTGGATTCAAACGCACTTTAACCATCCGCGTGAGATCACGCCCGAAACCGAGCGTGCCTGCCGCAACCTGGTGAATGCCGGGATGCCGGTCAGCAATCACGCGGTGTTGCTCAAGGGAGTGAACGATTCGGTGCCTGTCATGCGCGAACTGATGCGCGGGCTGCTGCGCATCAAGGTTCGCCCGTACTACTTGTTCCACTGCGATCCGGTGGTGGGCGCCGGGCATTTCCGCACGTCGGTGTGGAAGGGCCTGGAGATCATCGAGGGCTTGCGCGGCCACATTTCCGGGCTGGGCGTGCCGACCTACGTGGTCGACGGCCTGCACGGGGCCGGCAAGATTCCGTTGATGCCCAACTACCTGGTCTCGGCGGCCGACAACGCCGTGATCTTGCGCAACTACGAGGGGATGCTTTTCCGTTACGCCCCCGAAGACCGCGACGGCGGCCCACAGACTCATTACGAGTCGCTCGGCGTGAGCAGTCTGTTAGGTGGCGGGCAGGCGAAGCTGATGCCCGAAGGCAACCGCCGCATGGCCCGCCGCGCGGAGCAAACCGCCGCGCCGGCGGAGGCGAACGATGACTCCCTCTCCCTCCGGGAGAGGGCCGGGGTGAGGGCGGCCCACGCTAAGAATGGGCACGCCAAGCTCAACGGCAACGGCCATGCGAATGGAAATGGCCATGCCAACGGCAATGGCAATGGCCACGCCAACGGCCGCTCCCTCTCCTTCCGGGAGAGGGCTGGGGTGAGGGCCGACGGCAACGGCGAACCCCTCGTCGATCTGCCGATCATCGATCGGCTCTCTTAAGCCTTACAAGCCGACTGCAACGAAATCGCCGCGGGCCGGACACATCCGGCCCGCGGTTTTTTATAGTAGCAGGCACGCTCCGTCGTGCCGTCATGGGTGCTTTGCGGCCTCTTCCTTGCTAGAATCCTGGCTCTGGCGCTAAAGCCGCCAGGGAGCTATCATCATGGCCGATCGCATCTACATCGAAACCACGATCGCCAGCCATTTGGCCGCACGGCCCAGCCGCGACGTGGTGATTGCCGGTCATCAGCAGACGACGCACGAGTGGTGGGACACTCGACGCGGAGGCTACGAGCTGTGCGTCTCCGAAGTCGTATTGGAGGAAGCAGCGCTCGGCGACCCGCAGGCGGCTCAAGACCGGCTTGACCTCCTGAACGACATGACGCTCCTGCCGATCGCGCCCGAAGCACTGCCGTTGGCTGAGGCGTTGGTTCAAGCAGGCGCCTTACCGGAACAGGCCGCCCACGATGCGCTGCATATTGCCGTCTCAGCCGTGAACGGCATACCATATTTACTGACGTGGAACTGCCGGCACTTGGCGAATGCGACGATGCGGCCCATCATCGAATCGGTCTGCGCAGCAAAGGGGTTTAAGGCGCCGATTATCTGCACGCCCGAAGAACTCTTAGGAGCAAAACCATGAACGATCCTATTGTCGACGAAGTTCGGAGGATCAAGGACGAGTTGGCCGCTCGCTTCAACTACGACTTGAAAGCCATCTACAACCACCTGAAGCAACGCGAGAAGGAGCGGGAAGCAAAGACCGGGCGCAAGTTCGTCTCCTATCCTCCTCGCCGCGTCGAGCCGACCCCGATGCCCCCGCCCACCGCTTCCACCCCGATGAACAGCACGTTGCCGGATACCACCACCCCGGCTGAACGCTAGACCGTGCGCCGCGAGGCAGCCGATTCCGACTACAAGACTCAGTGTCGATCGATCAACTTACCGACTACCTGCGTCGTCTGCGTTCGGGCAGTCTCGATGCCACGGACGCCGCCTTTTTCGAACAATTCTCAGCGGCCGAGTTCCTCCAGCGGGTTCGCGGCCATTACCCCGTCGTTTTTCAGCAGCGATCGATCGGACGCAAAGCCGAGCATGGGCTGGCCCGCTCGCTGCAATTTGAGCTGGCGGTTCCGGCGAACGGGCAGCAAATCTTTCCGCCGGTTCATCTGTTTCCGGTTTTTCGGCGCTGCCTATTGATTTCCACCTACGACGATTACGTCAGCGGAATCGCCATGGCGAAAACACTTCGCATTCGGCCGTCGAAGAGCGATCCCGGTCAATTACTCGTCACCCTGGGAAGTGGCTTCAAGCTTGATAAGATGCCCGATGGCTGGGCGCTCAAAACGCTCGCCCGGCGATCGAGCGTTCTTTCTGAGGCGTTTTTGCGTTCACGGGGTTGGCAATTTGACCGCTTGCGGCCCTTTGCGCTGCAACCGTGAAAAGGCGGTTGCGCGCCTTGCCAAACTCCGCGACGCGGCAGTGGCCGCAAAGCGAGGAACTTGATGGTAAAGAAAAGCAATATCCGATTCGCCCAGCTTCTGGCGTTTTTCGAGGGCATTGGATTTACGGCGACCCGCGAAAAAAGCGGCTGGCGCATCGAGCATGCGCCGTCGGGAACGATCTTTATCTTCCACCCTTACCGCGCCAACGACTTGGTTTACGCGCCCGACCTGTTCCTGATTCGCTCGCAACTCGACGCCCGCGGCATGGTGCCCCAAGATGCCTTTGACGAGTCGCTGACAAAAACCCCGGCGTGAGGCCCCGACATGGCTACTTCGGTGTTCGAGGCCGTTTTCGAAAACGGTGTTTTACGGCCAGATCGACCACTGCCGCTTGCAGAGAACCAGCGGATTGAGATTTCTGTCGAGTTGCCCGCCGCGGAGCAGCCGACCGACGCGGACGTTGAGCTCATCAACGAAACATCGGGCATGCTCGGCTGGACCGGCGATGCGGCGACCGTGGAGCGCATTACAATGGACCCGGAGTTCGGCATCCACTCATGTTGAAACCGAGCATTTATGCCGACTTCCACAACGCTGATGCGCACGGCCGGCTGCGGCTAAACTGCGCCGGCACTGCTGAGGATCTGGCACGGCAGGGGATAACGCTATGTGAGGGAATGCGCGTGACCTTGTATTCGGACGACCTCGACGACAATGCGCAGCTTGACGAGTTGCTGGTTGATGGGGTGGCCTCCTATTCCGACGAAGAGAACTGCTGGGTTGCGACGATCGACTGGTCTGCGGTTCGCCATGCATCGGACGAGCGTGTCGCCGATCTGGGTGGCAAGCCGAGGGCCCCAGCACGACCGACGTGAATCCGTCCGGTTGTTGCGTTATAATTTGGCCATTCAAGTATCTGCGAGTTCAAATATGCAGCCGCTAGTTGCTGAAGCAACCTACCGCAACGGCGTCCTCAGACCGGCGGCGCCGCTGCCACTCGAAGAGAATCAGCCGGTGCGGATAACGATCGACCCGGCAGATAGCCCCGTTCACTCGACTGTCGGCTTGATTCCTTGCAGCGACGCGAAGTTGATCGAGCACGTCGAAGCACGTCGCTCTCGATCCGATCGACGAGCTATGACGTTTGCCGACCCGTCCCTCGGTTTCGCGAAACAATGAGCGTCAACGTTCCTCGCAGCCGCTTGCGCCGATTGCTGAAACGCGCCGCGCAGACGATTGCGGCACTCGTCGCGTTGGCCGTAGTGGCACGGTTCGCCTACCTCGTTTCATGCATGGATGGCGGTTGGCGGACCGTCCTCGCGCAGTGGCAGCCCGGCTGGTCTGGCGGCGATGAATGGCCCGACAGGGCGGTGCCGCGTCTCGAACCGCCGCAGCAGGCCACATTCTGGCTGAAACACATTGACGAAATCGCCGACGGCCCAGGAGATCCCGCGCAACTCGCGATGGGCGGAGCCTGGATCCTCGACCACCCTTCGCCGCATTACATGTCAAAGCACCTCGAAGCCCGATTCGGGTCTGGTCGGCCATTTTCGGCGGAGGATACCGGACAAGCCGTAAACGAATTTCATAGGTTGTGTGGGGCGAAGTGTCTGGCGTTGGCGAAGCGCGCGACCGATCTGGAACCGACGAATGTCAATTGGTGGCGAATGCGGGCAATGCTGACTAGCTCCATTAATCTTGGCAGCCACGTGAGTTGGGAAAGCATGCGGACGGATCAATGGACCGAGATTCTCGAAGAAGCTGCGCCCCACGATCCAGACAACGCGTTATACGACTATCTTGCGGCGGCGCGGTTATGGAAAGCGAACGGGAAGTACGAACCTCGCTCATTTGCACCGAGGAGCGACGGGATCGAATGGACGCTCACGGTTCACGACGCTCATCAATTCGCCAAGGGAACGGAATACTTCGAGCGCGGGCAGACGAAGAAGTTCGTCGCCTTTGGAGAAGCTGGCTTGCCTGCCATTTTCGAATTCATCAAACGCTCGGGCCTGCCGCGCGACGTGCAGGCCGAACTGGCCACTAGCTCACTTTACCTGTTGCGATCTTCGGATTCGATTGTTGCGCTCGGGCGATGGCAGATGGCTCGCATTGACGAGCGGGCCGGCGCCGGCGACCGAGTGGGGGCATTGAAACTCGCACGGCAGTGCAGCAAGGCACTTTCTCAGTTTGAGGCCGCTGGCGAGACAACCGCGTTCGAGCTCGTCCTGGCCGTGTTTCAGCAACGGATCGCGATGCGCCTGCTACAGTTAGCAGAGAGCGAACCGATCCCAGTAACCACCGAAGAAAAGGCTGCGGTTATGCGCGATGCATGCGAGGCGATCCTACGCGTGAAGGTCTGGCAGGAAGCCGCGAACCGTGCCGCTAAACCGAGGCTCGCTCCACCCGATGCCGTTGACATTATCGAGGGCGCTGTGCTTGCGTTTACACCAAAAAGTGTCGTTGCGCTCTTGATCGGCGGCCTGACCGCCGGGCTTGTCGCAGCACTGTTTGCCCGGGGCGCGTGTCGGCTTGAAATGTTGCCTGCCTGGCAGCACGCGGTGATATGGTCGATCGCTTGCACGCTGGTCTTCGCGATTCTAGGTATCGCACCGGCTGAATTCGTCAGCATCGATAAACAACCTTGGATCGCCGCGGGTGCGCTTCTCGGCGTGGTCGTATTGACCGGAGGCATTCTTTTCTGGCGCTCGAACTTTCGATTTACGATCCGCACGCTCTTCGTAACCGTTTCGATATCCGCTCTTCTCAGCGCCTTCTTGGCAATGCTCCATAGACAAGCGGGGAGCGAAGATCGCCTCGTGTCGCTGGCGATTTTGCCGAAGGGCGTTGCAAAGCTCGATGCAGCGGCGGTGGAAAGCGCTTTGCGTATGGTGCCGCAGTCGTGGACCGTGGCCGCCTGGCAGTGGTTCGTTCATTCCGGCTTTTACTTTAGTGTGGCGGCCGCACCGCTCTTGGTGACGGTGTGGTCGGCGATGCGCCGATTGGGACGCAAAGAAGGCGATCATCAAACCTCGCCGCGCGTATGGTCGGCGGCGCTGTGTCGCGATGGTGCGCGCTCTGCCTTGGCATTGGCGGCGCTTCTATTGCTCGCCGACCTGTCGCTAACGCCAAAGTACTTACTGCAATTCGAAAGCGACTACCAGGCGAAAACGCTGTTTCTTCGCCACCCCGAAGAAGGCCCCAAAGCAAGCCGCGCCGCGATCGTCGCCGTGGAGGGCGATCCGGCGGCGATGACGCGTTTGCGCGCGCTGGCCGACGAGGAGGTCGATAAAATGCTCACGGGCAATCGCGACTAGCGCAACGTGGTTGAAAATCTTCGAAAATCACTTGCCCGCTAACGCCTCGCCAGGCTGCTGTTTCGAATCGAGGTTGATCGTTGGCTTTTGAGGGCTGCTTTCGATTTCCTGCAGGATGTGCACCATCAGGTCCTTCCAGAACCGGCCGGCATCGGCGCGCCGCTCGAAACTGAGCCGCAGGCACGTGGGATCATCGCTGCATCCGGGCGAGACATGAATTGCCGCGAAATAATCGCCGAGCCGATGCGGTACTGCCTCCACTTTCTCGACGCCATTGGGTGCCGTCCGTATCGTGTCGACGATCGTTCGATTGAGATCAATCTGGCTCGAAAGCCACATCTCCAGCGCCTTCGCTTCTTCGCCCGAGCGGCACGTGATCTTCCAAATGGTCAAGGATGGTTCGCGATGCATATCGGCCACCGGGGTTTTACGGAATAGCGCGGTGATTTGTTTGTTTTGCATGCCGTGGTTCAGCATCGGGTAGCTAGCGGGCAAGAACTCATAGTCGTGCGGCGCATGGCGTATGGCCGCGACGGGCGCCATCTGTAGAATCGCCACAAGGACTGCCTCAGGCACGTCGAACTCAAAACAAGCGGCAGGCGGGCTCGCAGGATGCGAAAGAGCAAACCATTGCGCGCGGCGCTGTTCGGTCGTCGCCCAAAACTCGCCTGATCCGTTCCACGCGGCTGCATGTTGCTGGTTTACCCCGTTCTGAAGAAGATCGTTTGCACTGGCCAGATCGGTTCCGTGATGAAAGCGAATAAGGCGTTGCGGCACGGGTACGTGCGATTCGTGGGCATCCATCGCGGCGGCGGCCAGCATCTTCGAGGAGGATAGGCCGATGCAGGAGGCCCCCAACCTCAATCCATTCTACGCCACTTCGTTTGGAGTTTATAGTGTGGCTTGGGACTATGGTGATACCCAAACTCTATCATCGGCAACGCCCGCAGGCGCGCCCTGGCCCGTATCAAGCTCAGTGCTACGAACTACCATCACGGCGTTGGCGGCCAGCCCTGGGGGAATCGGCCATAGACTGCCTCGTAGGCGCGCACCGTTGGCGGCGGCGGATGCTTGAGCGCTTCTTCGACTGCCTCTCGATAGCCCTCGTCGAGCGATTCGCGGAACTCGGCTAGCTCGCGGTCTCGTTGCTGCTCCTCCTGTTCCTTGGCCAGCGATTCCGAGGGCGAATAGTTGAGCCACTCCGGCTCGTTGCGTTCATCGAGAGCCGCCTTCAGCGGCCGCAGGTCGATGGCATAAAGCCGCGGAAAGTGATAGACCCAGTCGAGATCGCGATGCTTGAGGCGGCGAAAGATCATGGCGTAGATGGGCGTGAGATCCGCCCGCTGCGCCACCCAAATAGTGCCCAGGTAAAAGTTGAGGTAATCGTACCGCCGCGAGCCGATTTGCCGGTTCAGAAGGTCGGCCAAGAAGGCACCGCCGCAACGAAACGACCCGAGATCCAGCGAGCGCCCATCCGCTGCCACCACTTCATGGCTATCTGAAAAGACATCCCACAGGCATTGACCGACGAGTTCGAGCGCCTCGCGCTGCGTCTCGATGGGCGTCTGTTTGAACTCGCCAGCCACATCTTCCCACGTCGGTTCAGGAGGCAGTGGTCGCGGGTCGTCGGCCCTCCTCAGGCTGCACAAGTTGCGATGACTATCGACCGCCTCTTGGTAGCACTGCTCAAGCGATGGATGGCTCACGGCGAGCAGCGGTGAGTTTTCCCAACCCTCCGGTGCTAACTCGACCAGCACATCGGCTCCGGCGAAACCTTGTGGAAACAGCCGTTCGAATTCGGCCCACAGTTCCGCGTCGCTGTATCGTTTCTCGGCAAATGGCTCCATCTTTCGTTGCGCTGCGCACGACAACTTCAGCTCCTCAGCACCCGACACACCGGAAGATCGGCAGGTTCGCCGGAATCGTTCAGTCGCCGTTGTCGCCGGCCGGCTCGTACCAGTCGCCACGCAGCCAACGCACGAGTAAATTGAGGTTCTCGGGCGAAAGAATGTTGTTCTCCGGCTCCTCGGCATTCGCGGCAAAGACCGGCATGCGGTCGTTGTCGTCGCCGTAGTAGCGCTTGTGCGCGGGATTGGAAATCATGCCCGTCAACCAATCGCGTGAACCGTAACCAGTCAAATCGGGCGCCATCGCTTCGCTCTCGTCGCCCGACGCGGGATGAAAACTGTGGCAGTTGGTGCAGCCAGCGTCGCCGGAGATCAGCGCTCGGCCGCGCTCGATGGTTTTTGCGCTGGTCTCGTCCGCTTTTTTTTGCGCGGGCAAGGCCGCTTCGGCTGATAAGGCGGTGACGATCGCTTCCAGCTCGGCCTTGTCCTTGGTGAGATCGTCGTTGACAAAGCCGACCATCTCGCCCTCTTTGTGCGCCGTGTTTCCAAAATAGCCGGGGCCGGCGATTTGCTTGGGATCGAGCAAGCCCGCGAGCCACTTCCGATTGGCAAAGCCGGTCAGATCCGAGGCTGTGGGTTCCGGTGGTGCTACTGCCGAATCGGCGTGCGTGTGGCAACTGGCACAATATCGGGCAAAGAGCCGCGGTCCCTGCGTCTTCGGATCTTCGCGCAAGACCGAAAGCATGCCGCCTGGCGGAATTCCCCGCGGCGCACGGGCCAAAACCACCGCCCGCTGCGCATCGGCCTCGGCATGCTCGACCGCCCGAAGATAACTCTCCGACTTCCGATCGGCGCGCATGGCTTGCACGGTGAGTACCCCCACGCCGACCAGCAGCGCGACCAACAGGGCGATGTTGAACCGATGTCCCAGCTTCCAGCGGCCGATGAAGGGCATCAAGGCGAGCATCAGCATCACCACGCCGGGAATGATGATCGCCCCCACTAACTCTCCCATTTCCGAATTGTCTTGCCACTCGAACAACTTCAGGAACTGGAAGAGAAACAAGAAATACCATTCGGGCCGGGCGGCCGAGTACTCGTTGGCGGGGTCGGCGGGGGCCCCGAGTTCAGCGCCTAGGTAATTGCCGGGTGGTTTTCCGGAATGCCCGCCCCTGAGCAGCGGCCAAACAATCAGTAACAACACAACGGCCAACACCGCCAGACATGCCACGGCGTCTTTGAGCACTTGGTCGGGCCAGAAGGTGGTATCCGGCTGGCGGTGCGGCAATCGGGTGTGAATGCCGTGGCGGCGAAAGAGGGCAACGTGCAACACCAGAAAGAAAACGAGCAAGGCCGGCAACACGCCTGCGTGCAACGCAAAAAAGCGAGTGAGCGTGTAATGCCCGTAATCGGCGCCTCCCACCACCAGCTTTTGCAGCGATGGGCCAACCACCGGCACGATGCCCATCAGGTTGGTGGCGACGCGCGTGGCCCAATAACCTTTTTGGTCCCAGGGCAGCAGATAGCCGGTGAGCGACAGGCCGAGAACGATTTGCATCAGCACCAGGCCCAGCCAAAAGTTCACCTCGCGCGGGGCGCGGTATGCCCCATCGACCACCACTTGCAACAGATGCAATGCCAGCAGCACCACCATGGCCTGCGCCATGAAGTGATGGATGCCGCGCAGCAGCCAGCCGCCTTGCAGCTCGTGCTGGATGTAAAAGACGCTTTCCCACGCGGTTTGCCCGCTGGGGCTGTAGCACATCCAAAGAAATATGCCGGTGATCGCCTGCACGGTGAACGCAAAGACCAGCGTGCTGCCCCACACGTAGCGATATCGCGAGCCGCCGGGAATGTGCTCAAACAGGGCGGCGTGCGTCAGGTCGCGGATGCCGGTGCGGTCGTCGAGCCAGTTGAGCAGGGCGTTCACTTGGCAATCTGCTCCTTCTTGCCGGCGTAATAGTTGACAAATCGCACCCAGATATATTGCTCTTTGCCGGCCGGGCGAAGCTCGGTGTCCAGCGCGTCGAGACTGCGCGGGCTGGGACCATGCTGGCATTTGCCGCTCAGGTCGAACGAGCTGTCGTGGCAAGGGCATTGATACACGTTTTGCTTACGATCGAAGTTCACAAAGCAGCCGGCGTGCGGGCAAATGGCGTTGAACGCCTCGACTCCCTCAGAGCCTTTGGTTCTTCGCAGATAGACCGCGCCGATGGCTTCGTCGGGAAAGCGATTCCAGGCGTCCTGGCGATCGGCGATCACGGGAAACTGCCGCGGCACGCCGTCGTCGGGCACTGCCTCCAGCGACGTGACGCGCACCAGCCGGCCGGGTTTTTCCTTGTCGCCGCCATTGCCGCCGCGAGCGCGCGCCCGCAACGGATCGCAGAACGTGAACATTCCAGCCGCGGCGGGAAAGACCGCAATCAGGCCCCCAATGACCACGGCCGCGGCTTTGCCCAGAAAACCACGGCGAGGTTCATCATTGGCGGAGATTGGCTCGCGGGCCGCGGCCTGCTCGGGCCTGGGCATTAGTTGGCTCCTTGAGAATACACGAGGCGGGCGGTGTTGGCGGGAGGCTGATTATTGCATGGCCGCGCGCACAGCGTCAAGAACTTTGGTCTGCGCGACGGCGAAGGGTCCCTCGACCATGGCGCCCGCCGCGGCCTTATGCCCGCCGCCGCCGAACTGCTCGGCCAGCCGGCTGCAATCGACGGCCGAGCGGCTGCGGAGACTGATTTTGAACTTGTGCGTCGGCTGCTCGACCAAAATGACCGCCACCTGCGTGCCGGCCACCCCCAGCGTCATGTTAATCACGTCTTCGGTGTCGGAGGGCAGCGCGCCGGTCGCGGCAAAATCGTCCTGAAAAATCGCCGTGTGGATCAGCCGGCCGGCCAGCTCTGACTGCGCGCGGCCCAACGTCCGGCCGATAAGCTGCAATCTTGCCAGACTGTCTTGCTCATAGAGTTGCCGATAGATCTCGCTGGGCTTGGCGCCGGCGTCGATCAAGCGGCCGGCGAACCGCAGGGTGTCGCCGGTGGTCGAGCCGAAGCGAAACCAGCCGGTGTCGGTAGCGATGGCGGCGAAGAGCGGTGTGGCGATTTCGGGCGTGAGCGTCACGTCCAACTGCTCGGCGGCTTCGACCACCAGCCGGCCCGTGGCTTCGGCCTGCGTGTCCTTGAACGGTTCGGCGCCCAGATCGTCTTCGCTGACATGATGATCGAGCACCACTTTTTTGGCGGCAGTGGTGCGCAAGGCAATCGCCATATCGCCCAACTGCGCCCAGGCGCTGGTGTCGAGCACCATGAAGACTTCGCTCGCTTGTAGATCGGCCAACTGCAGATCGACGCCGAGAGCTTTAATTTTTCGCTCGGGGTCGATCCAGGCCAGGTTGGGCGGCGTTTTCTGACCGTTGACGATCAGCACCTCTTTGCCAAGCGCCTTAAGAATGCCTGCCAGGCCCAGTTCACTGCCCAGGGCATCGCAATCGGGCCGCACGTGGCTGGTGAGCAGAAACCGTTGGTGCGAGCGGACAAGCTCCGTGAAGCGCGGCCAGTTAATCGCCATAGATCGAAATCTTCCCCGTCTCGGTGGCTGGGGCAGAGTCTAAGCGATGCCCCGGCGGCGTACCTTTCGTATCGTGAGCCACTCAATATAGGCGGCGGCTCGTGACGCATAAAGTGGCCATCATTAGAAATTGAACGCTTTGGAAACCACGAATAACACGAATCACACGAATGGAAAGGATGGAATCCGTGCGTTATTCGTGTGATTCGTGTAATTCGTGGTTCCCGCAGGGCTTTTGGAAATATGGACAGGTTGCCGAATTCCAAGTACCTTCGACTTATGCCGTCCGGTTTCGCGATCAACCATCGCCGCTCGCTGCTTCCGAAAGTAATTAGTTTCGCACTACTTGTTGCTGCGCTGGCCGCCGCTGGCTGGGCGGTCTGGCGGGCAGATAAGCCCACGAGTTCTTTGCCATCGCGAAGCGATTCGCCCGATCGTCCGTTTATCAACGACGATCGCCCACCGAGTGAACAACCGGAGGGCATGGTCTGGATTCCCGGTGGGCAGTTTTGGATGGGCGGTGAACCGCAATTCGCCGACGCGCAGCCGGTTCATCTCGTCTACGTCGATGGCTTCTGGATGGACCGAACCGAAGTAACCAACGCCGAGTTTGAGCGGTTTGTCGAGGCCACCAACTATGTTACTGTGGCCGAACGCACGCCCACGGCCGAAGAAATTCCCGGCGCCTCGCCGGAGCAGCTCGTGGCCGGGTCGATTGTGTTTCAGCCGCCCGACGAAGCGGTGCCGCTTAATGATATTCGGGGCTGGTGGGGCTACATGCCCGGCGCCGATTGGCGGCATCCCGAAGGACCTGAGAGCGATCTCGACGGCCGCGAAGATCACCCGGTGGTGCATGTTTGCTGGGAAGACGCGGCGGCTTACGCGCGGTGGGCCGGCAAGCGGCTACCCACCGAAGCCGAATGGGAGTTCGCCGCCCGCGGCGGCCTCGATCGCAAACGATATGTTTGGGGAAACCGCACGCCCGGTAAGGACGGTTGGCCGGCAAATATCTGGCAGGGCAACTTTCCGAACCAAAATACGCAGGCCGACGGCTTTGTGCGCACGGCGCCCGTCGGTTCGTTTGAACCCAACGGCTTTGGACTGTACGACATGTCGGGCAACGTGTGGGAGTGGTGTGCCGATTGGTATCGGCCGGACTACTATCAGGTCGCAGCGCGACGCAATCCGCGCGGACCAGACGATAGCTACGATCCCGACGAGCCGGGCATCGCCAAGCGCGTGCAACGCGGCGGTTCGTTTTTGTGCAGCGACCAATACTGCACGGCATATCGGCCCGGCGTCCGCGGCAAGGGCGAACTAAAAAGCGCCGCGGCCCATTTAGGCTTTCGGTGTGTGCGCGATGCGGAGTGAATTCCAATTGCGGCGGAAGCCGCCACAGTAGCTCCGACACTCCGTGGCGGAGATTTGCGGTCGCCCACCGCGACGGCGATCCCCGTCACGGAGTGCCGGGGCTACTTTGACACAGTTCGCGGAACGGCACGGAGTCCGTTCCCTAATCGGTTTTGACATTTAAAACCGGTAATTGCGGGAACAGGCATGTGGCACAGCCGCCCTCGGCTGTGCATCGCCGACGTAGTCGGCGTCGCGGATCCAGCCGAGGGCGGCTGGTCCACATGTCGATCTCGAATGTCAAAACCGATCAGACAAGGGGAATCGTAGCGATGAACATCGCCATCACCGGCGCGGGCGGACAATTGGGAGGCGAGCTTTGCCGCCGCTTGGGCGAGCGATCCGTTCCACTCGATCTGCCGCAATTCGACCTCACCGACCGCGAGAAAACGATCCAAACGCTGCTCGATCTGCGGCCCGGCGCCGTCATCAACACGGCCGCCTACACGCTGGTCGATCGCGCCGAGCAAGAAGCCGACCGCTGCCGGCGAATCAACGCCGAGGGAGTGGCACACCTGGCCGAAGGCTGCCGGCGGCTCGACGTGCCGCTGGTCCAGATCAGCACCGACTATGTTTTTGGCCGAGATCTGAACCGCGCCACTCCCTACCGCGAAGACGACCCGACCGGCCCGCTGGGCGTCTACGCCCAAACCAAGCTCGAGGGCGAGGCGCAAGCCGCGGCATGGCACAAATCGATTATCGTGCGCACGTGCGGGCTTTATGGACGTCGCGGCCCACAGACCGCCGCCAGCAATTTTGTCGACACCATGCTGCGCCTGGGCCGCGAAGGCAAGCCACTGCGGATTGTCGACGACCAGCACTGCACGCCCAGCTATGTGCCGCACGTCGCCCAGGCGTTGCTGTTCCTTCTCGACGCCGGGCACTTCGGCACGTACCATGTGGTCAATCGCGGCGCGACCACTTGGCACGGATTTGCCAGCGAGATTTTCCGGCAATCCGGTTTAGACGTGCAAATAACGCGGATCACCACGGCCGAATACGGAGCACCCGCACCACGGCCGTTGTACGCGGTGCTCGACATAAGCAAGTATCACTCTCTCGGTGGCCCCGCGATGCCCACCTGGCAAGAGGCCCTTGCGGAGTATTTGCAAGCCGCGTCGTTTGTGACGAGTGAAACGAGTCCCACCATCGGCCTGCGAACCCGATAGACATTTTATTGCGTTCGTGGACGTTGCCGCCCGGCGACGACCGCTATTCCTTGCGTTGGAAGCGGATCAAGGAAGAGTTCACCGTGCGATACCTCGGGGGCGAGTGAGTCGTCTATGGTGCCATGCGGGCCGATAGTGGGACTCGTTTCACTCGTCCCACCCTACTGTGGTCGGTGATGCGCGGGGCCGTGCGCGTTCGAGAGATTCTTGGCCGTGTTGATGATGCCCACGTGCGTGAAGGCCTGCGGAAAATTGCCCACCAACCGCTTGCCACGCACGTCGTATTCCTCGGAGATCAAGCCCACGTCGTTGCGCAAGGCCAGCAACCGCTCGTAAAGCTCTTCGGCCTCCTGCCGCCGCCCGATCAGCGCCAGGCAATCGGCCAGCCAGAACGAACACGGTAGAAACACGCCTTCATCGCCGGGCAGACCGTCGGCTGTCTCCTCGGTGCGATAACGCAGCACAAAGCCGTCGGCTGTCAGGCCCCGCTCGATTGCCTCGATCGTGCCCAGCACGCGCGGGTCGTCGGCCGGCAAAAAGCCCACCAAAGGCATCATCAGCAGACTGGCGTCGAGCGCCGTGGTGTCGTAATGCTGCACGAACGAGTTCTGCCGCGGGTCGAATCCTCGCGTGCAGACCTCGTCGTGGATCTGTTGCCGCAACTGCCGCCAATGGTCGAGATCGCCCTCCAAGTGGAACTGCTCGGACGATTTGATGGCCCGATCGACCGCCACCCAGGCCATGATGCGCGAATGCGTGAAATGCCGCCGGCCGCCCCGCACCTCCCAGATGCCCTCGTCGGGCTGTTGCCAGACCGTCTCAAGGTATCGCAGCAGATGGCACTGCGCGTTCCAGGCGTGCTCTTCGATCTTGATCCCACTGCGGCGAGCCAAATGGATGACATCCATGATCTCGCCGAAAACGTCGAGTTGGAACTGCCGGTGCGCCGCGTTGCCCACGCGCACCGGCCGCGAGTTCTCGTAGCCGGGCAGCCAATCGAGCTCGATCTCGGTCAGGCGGCGTTCGCCCGCCAGCCCGTACATGATGTTGAGCTGCGAAGCCTTGCCGGCCACCGCGCGCATCAGCCACTCGCGCCAGGCGATTGCCTCTTCGTGATAGCCGCCGGTAAGCAGGGCGTAGAGCATGAACGTGGCGTCGCGCAGCCAGCAGAAACGGTAGTCCCAGTTGCGCGGGCCGCCGATTTTTTCGGGCAGCGAGGTGGTCGGCGCGGCCACCATGCCGCCGGTCGGTTCGTAGTGCAGGCCCTTGAGTGTGATGAGCGACCGCAGCACGGCCTCGCGCCAACGCCCGGTGTACTGGCAGCGGCCTGACCACTCCCGCCACCAATCTTCAGTCGAGCGGAGGGCTTCGGCGGGATCGATTTCGGCCGACTCGCTCTCGTGCGAGGCCTGCCAGTGCAAGACCAACGGCACCTCTTGTCCCTGGCAGACCGTGAACTCGGCCACCGTGGTCAGGTCTTTGCCTTGCATCGTCACCGGGCTGTTGACCAGCACGGTGTCGGGTCCGGCAATCGCCCGGATGCCTTTTTCCGAACGGCGAACCCAGGGAACGATCGAGCCGTAATCGAACCGCAACACCAACTGCATCCGCATGGGCACCTGCCCGTCGCGGCCGATCACCGTGCGCACCAGCACGGGGTTTGCGCGGCGGGGCGGCATGCAATCGACCACCGAGACAACGCCCGAATCGGTGTGGAACGTGGTTTCGAGCACCAGCGTGCCATCGCGATAGTGGCGGTCGGTGCGGCGCACTTCGCGGGCGGGGGCCAGCAGCCAGCGGCCATGTTCGGGCGTACCCAGCAGAGCGGCGAAACAGGCCCCCGAATCGAACCGCGGCAGGCAGAGCCAATCGATCGACCCGTCGCGCCCGACCAGCGCGGCGGTATGAAAGTCGCCGATCATCGCGTATTCTTCGAGGGGCAGAGGCATGGGCAGGGTTCAGGGTTCAGGGTTCAGGGTTCAGGGTTCAGGGTTCAGGGTTCAGGGTTCAGGGTTCAGGGTTCAGGGTTCAGGGTTCAGGGTTCAGGGTTCAGGGTTCAGGGTTCAGGGTTCAGG
>DATFDL010000336.1:0-19750 GCA_035252155.1 Pirellulales bacterium
TGGCCGTGACGGCCGCCGCCGCGGCGCGCTCGCGCGCGCCCAGCGGCGCCCAGGTGACGTCGTTGCGCGTCAGCACGCGCCGGGCGGCCGCGGCGTAATCCGGACGGTTCTCGATCAAGGCCGTCGCCGCTCTGGCCAACGATACCTGTTCTCCCTCGCGGCAGAGCACCAGGTCGCTATCGGCGTCGAATAGTGTGAGCGCGACGTCGGGCATTTCTTGCTTGATTGTCTCGGCCAGCGCGCCGCCATTGCGGCCTTGCGGCAACACCGCCAACAACCGCTCGGCCGCACCTACCCGCCCCAGCTTCGGCGAGGCCTTGTCGGCCGCGCTCGACAGCGATTGCACAAGCTGCGCCTGATCGGGGTGACGTTCGAGTAAAAACCGAGCGGCGTCGACGTCCTCCAGCGCCTGCAAAACCACGGCCCGGGCGCGCTGCTGCAAACATTCGTGCAACAGCTTCCAGGCGTCGTGGTCGGCGGCGGCCAGTGCCAGCAGACCGCCTTGCGCATCGATCAGGTCGCGCTGGAACGACCGCTCGAATTCAAGCACGAATTCGGGATCGGCCAATCGCGGCAAAGGCGCCAGCGACCGCGCGCCTTCGGCCGGCCGCGAGCGCGTGTCACCGGGCGTTTCGGCGGGCGGTCCGGCCTGCCCGCCAAATCCGCGGGCCAGTTGCTCCAAGCGCGGACGCAAACGTACAAGCTGTTCGTTAAATCCGGCCAGGCCGCTCGAAACCGACTGCAAGAGTCCGGCCAGACTGCGATAGACCATCGTTTGCAACCGTAACTGGCAGTAGAGCAGCAGCCTCGCCTCGGCGTCGCCCGTCGAAGGGCCGCCAAACAGGTTCCACCAGCGCGGGCCGGAACGTCCGGTCTCGCCGCGTTGCAACTTGGAACACAGTGCCACCGAAGCGGCCTGCTCGCGGCGCTGGCGCTCGTCGGCGGCTTGCCGCAGGGCGCGCAGATGCTCTTGAAACATGCTGACCGCCGTCAGCGCCGCCGGCAGCCTGGCCCGCGGAGTGTCGACCAATTCCGAGATCGACTTGGTCAGTGACGCGGTCAGCGCGGCGCCGAGCTTTTTCGCCCCGTCTTGGATCGCTTGCTCGACGCGCGACGGGCTGGCGGGCTGCGAGGGGTCGGCCGCCGCCGGCAGCCCGAGCACCGCGTGGATCCGCCGCAACGGTTCGGCGAAGAGCCCTTCCACACGGGCAGCGGCTTGACTCTTCGGTGGTTCTGCCCCGCGCGACAACTGCCCCTCAAGCGCGCATTGAGCCAGCAAATTCCGAAAGTAGACATCACCGCCGCCGCCGAGCGATTTGTCGATGACCGTCTGCAGGCGTTCGGCCAACTCTTCAAGCTGAAAATCGGGCTTCGCCAGGCGGACGCCCGGCTGTTCGGTTTCGGCGAACATGCCTTGCACCAGACGATGACAAAATGCCTCGGCCTGAGCACTGGCCACGGCGTATTTGTCGCAGCCGATCGAGAAGAGGCCGAACGTGCGCAGCCGCGGCACATCGTGGCCGTCATGCGGCTGATGCGATAGCCGCCGGCAGCAGTCGAGCGCGGCGCCAAAGGCGGTCGCCGCGTCGAGGTAGAGGTAATGGGCCACGGTTTCGACGGCGGCCTGAAAATCGGCCTGTTGCAGGTCGTCGCCCAGGTCGATCAGATAGGCGTCGCCGAAGGGTGCTTCCGACAATTCGCCGACCGGCAGGATCTCGGTCGGCCCTGCCCGATACGCGCCGCCGCCTTGCATGAAATGGTTCAACTCGGTGAGCGTGGCGTAGGCGTTTGCTTTGCGCAGATCGTTGGCCGAGCTTTTATTGAATGTGGCGTGCAGCATGATGCCGCAGACCCCGTCGGGATCGAAATCGAGCGTCGTGAGCAACTGCCGCACGGCATAGGCCACGTCGAGCAGCATGCCGCCGCCGGTGCCGCCCGAAATCGACGAGATAATGAACACCCGCGGCGACGCATCGCGCAGCCCCGTGCCGATGGTGCTGGCCGAAGTGGCCTCGGCCTCGGGCTGGACGGCTTCGACCAGCGTCTGGCGGATCCGTTCGACAATCGTCTCGGCGTGGTCGACAAATGCCAGCCGGCCCAGCGGGCGCAGGCCCTCGGTGTGCAGCGAACGGGGAATGTTGTAGAGCCAGCGGCGACTGAGCCAGCTCAAAAGCTGATCGGAGGCGGCTCGGTAGTCGGCCGGCTTGCGCAGCGGCAGGTAGACAGTTTCGTCCGATTCGAGCACTTCGCCTTCATCGCCCTGTTCGGCGTCGCGAAGCGCGGTGGAATCGGTGTCGAGCAGCAAAAACCGGAAGCTGGGAATGCTCTGACGATCGCCGAAACGCTGGTGCAGACGCCGGCGCAGCGGCCGCAACACTTGGGCGGCGGCGCCGCCTAGGCCGATAAACAAGGTCGGCCGCAAACCTGTCTCGGTCAAAGCGGTCAACGGTTCGAGCGGTTCGAGGCTGATCGGCTCATCGTCCGTCACACCTGGACCACCGCAGTCGATGGTTTCGTCCAGGTGCTCACAGGGCGTCGAGCGCAAGGCGATGGTGGCCCGCTGCTGTTCGTTATCGAGGCTTTCGGACGATTCAGCCGCCGACGGTTCCTGATGCGCCGCGGGGCCTTCGAGCAGCCGATCGACCAGCTCGCGGCATGTGGCAAAGCGGGCCTCGGGCTGCTTGGCCAAGGCGCGGGCCACGATCGCACGGTCTTGATCGCCGAGCGCCGCCAGCAACGGCGGGCTGTGCAGGTGCTGGGCGGCCAACTGCGCCGTCGTCACGCCCGGAAATGGCAGCACGCCGGTCAACATCTCCTGATAAACAATCGCCAGACTGTATTGATCGCTCTGCCGGCTCGCCTTGCCGTCGAAGGCTTCGGGCGTGGCGTAGAGCGGCGTCACGCCCCCGATGGTCGTGCAATTAGTGTCTTGCAGGTCCTTCACCAGCCCGAAATCGGCCACCTTCACACGGCCGCCGACCAGCAGCAGGTTTTCGGGCTTGATGTCGAGGTGCTGCAGGCCGTACTTGTCGCTCATGTAATCCAGGGCGTCGGCGGCATCGCGCAGATAGGCGAGCAGCTCGTCGCGTGGGATGCCGGGCAGGCCCGACTCGCGGCATTGCCGAAAGCGGTCCATCAGGCTCATCTCGGCCAGCTCGGTGACGATGTAAAGCTGGCCGTCGACCACATCGAACCGTTCGAGCGACAGCAAGAAGGGATGGCGGACTTCCTTGATGCGTCCCAGGGCCTTGAGCTCGCGGGCGCCGCGGTCGTCGTCGAGCCGGCCGTAGACAAACTTGATCGCCTTGGTCAGGCCGCCCGGCGCGCGCACCTTCCACACTTCGCCGTAGCCGCCGATGCCGATCCGCTCGCTGAGCAGATAGCCGGGAATCGGCTCCGAGTTTTCCGCGGGTTGGAAGGTCACGATGCTCTACTCCCGCAAACCGCTCCGGCCGTGGCCAACTGCTGTCTGGCCGCCAAGGCGGCCACCGAAGCCGGCGGCCCAAACCAATCGCCTTGCCCCGCGTGGCAGCCCAGTTCTCGGCATTGCTCGGCGTCGTCTTCATGATCGACGCCGGCGGCGATCACCCGCACGCCCTGGTCGTTGCAGGCTTGCACAATCTCGCGCACTTGGTTTTGCCGCGGCGGCGTCGACGCCAAATCGGCAATCAAGCTGCGGTCGAGCTTGATGAACTCGGGCGGCACATCGGCCAACTCGGCCAGCCGTCCCTTGCCGGAACGAAAATTCGCATAGGCCAGCTCGATGCCGCGTTCGGCCAGGCACTCGCGCACCGGTTGTCCGAAGGCTGCCGCCGTGACCGCATGTTCGGGCACTTCCAGCACGAGCTTCTGTTCATCAGACGCCGCGCTGACCAATGCGCAAAGTGAATCGACCAGCGCCGCGTGGCCCAGCTCGGAGGCGTGCAGCGGCAGAAAAAGCCGCGTCTCGCCTAGCGGAGCCGCTTGTTCGACGGCCAGCAACCGCGCCATTTCGCTCAGCCGATCCGTGAGCCGCGTTTCGCCGGCCAGCAGGTAATGGTCGGCCGGCGAGCGGCCCAGCTCGTGGTCGTTTCCGATGGCGGCATAGCCCATGACCGCTTCGCTGTCGATTTCCACGACCGGCGCCAGCGTGACACGCAGGCAGCGGTGCAGCAGCAGCTCTTGCAGCCGACGCACCGAGCGAAGCACCGACGTAGGAGCGCCGAGCTGCGCCGCCCGGGCCTCGCGTGGATCGACCACCAGCGTGGTCACCGGCTGGGCCTTCGAGGCCTGTCCGTCGAAGTAGGTAAACTCGGTGGTGGCAATATGAATAATGTCGCCGTGCGACAGCCGCGATTCGCGAATCCGCTCGCCGTTGACAAACGTGCCGTTGGTGCTGCCGAGGTCCTTGATCCACAATTCGCCCTCGGCGTGGACGATCGAGGCGTGCTCGCGCGAGACCTGCGACGAATCGATCCGCAGATGGGTCGAGTCGGCGCGCCCCAGCGTGAACGGCAGCGGGCGAATGCAAGCCCGCCGCACCGGCCCGCCGTGCTTGGGAAGATGTTCGAGATACGGTACGCCCGGTTCGATGTCGTTCATATTCGGCAATGCACCTGGTGCGCGTCGGACTATTTAGAGGCCGAGCGCGATGAGTTGTCCGTGGCGGCGCTAATGGTCTGTAGGGAACGCCCTCTGTGGCGTTCCGCGCGTCACGATCGACGTCGTGACCCGCGTGGGACGGAACGCCACGGAGGGCGTTCCCTACAGCGCGACGCCAATACAACTTTAGGCCGGAAATGGGGGCGCCACCGGCCTGTCGCCGACTTCGTGAGAAGTCGGGCCGCCAACTCAAGGCACGGCCGGAATTCTCACGAATTCCGCTACAACCGTTGTAGAACATAATTCATTCCGTTTGCCGACGCGCAACGCTTGATGAACGGCGGCAATACGGAGAACGGAATGAATTCCGTTCTGCGAGTGACCGCGAGATATAGTTCCATTGCCCCGCCAACCGGCTTTTTTGCGAGTAGTTGCCATGCTAAGAGACAAATTTCGCGTGCTCGTGGTCGACGACGATTCGGCCCTGCTTTGGTCGCTGTCGAACTTTCTGAAGCTGGCGGGCTATGACGTGGCCGCCGTCGGCACCGCCGAACAGGCGCTGAGCACGCTTGACTTCGCCCCGCCCGACTTTGTGATCGCGGGTTGGTCGATGAAGCCGACCTCCGGCGTTGAGCTGTGCCGGCGGATTCGCGGCCGCGGCCTTTCCGATTACGTCTATATCTTGCTGCGCGGAGCGGCGAACAACTCGAACCAGGTGATCGACGCCCTGCAGGCCGGGGCCGACGATTTCTTGGCGCAGCCGCTGGTCTACGGCGAGCTGCTGTCGCGGCTGCGCGTGGGGGCACGGATGCTCGAATACGAGCGCCGCCTGGTCTCGCTGGCCCGGGCCGACGCCCTCACAGGTCTCGGCGCGCGGCAGGCGTTCCGCGAGCTAGTCGAGCAGTGGCTCGCCGAGCGGCGCCGCGGTCGCGGTTGCTGCGTGGTGTTCGACGCCGACTTTTTCGGCCGCGTCAATCATTTATACGGCTATCCCATGGGCGACACCGCGCTGCAAGCCCTCGCCGACCGGATCGCCTCCGGTCATGAATCCCGCCAGGCTTATCGCGTCGGCGGCAACCGTTTCGCGCTGCTCGTCGAGCAGACCGAGGACGAGGCGTTCGCATGGGCCGAAAAGGTCCGAGCCGACTTCGAGACGCAGCCGTTGGCCGTGGCGGGCGAGGCCGTCGCCCTCACCGTCAGTTGCGGAGCCGCGGCGCTGACGGCGGGATTGAGCGGCGAAGCGGCTCTGGTCTTGGCCGAGCAAGCCTTGCACGTCGCCAAACAATCGGGCCGCAATCGCGTCTTGACCACCAGCGGAGTCGCCGACGTGATGGCCGACCGCGGTAGTTCCGGCGATCCGTTGCGGAGCGCCGCGGCGCGCGACGTCATGACCTCGAGCTTCATCGCGCTTGGCCAGGACGAAAGCCTCGCCGCCGCGGCCGAGTTGCTGGGCAATGGACGTCTTACGACGCTGCCGGTGGTCGACGCCGACGGAAAGCTGCTCGGCACCGTCAGTGCCGCCGCCGTCGAGGCGCGATTGTCGTCCGTCGCCGGGCCGAACCGCACGCTGGCCGAAACACTCGATGCCGACATCACCGCCTATGACGAAGAAACAACCGTCCAGACGTTGTACGAATTCTTTCAGCGGACCGATGCCAACCGGGCCGAGATCACACAGGCCGGGCGACCGACCGGGTACGTCACCCGCGGCTCGTTGTCCGCGCTCAGCGAGCACTTGACGCCCGGCAGTTTTTCCCCCGCCGTGCCTCCCGCCTATCGCAGCAGTTATTTGCGGGTACCCGAGCTCGTCGGCGAAGAGGGATAGTGGAAGCGCGATACTTTTCGTCCGCCACGGGGTTGAAAAGCCTTGGGTAGCGCGCTCGCGCTCGGCAGCCTTTTCGCGGGTAGCGTACTGCTCTACACTGACCTTCATCGGGCGGAGGTAAACGCAGTCGCGAGTGAGTGATGGGCAATCGTGTCAGGGCCGGCGGATCATCGGCCGAGTTGAACGCGCTGGGCGATCCCGACGTGCGGCTGATGCTCCAAGTGCGCGACGGCAACGCGGCGGCCTTCGAGGAGCTGATGCGGCGTTATCAAAACCGCCTGGTGACGGTGCTGGAGCACCTGGTCGGCAAGCGCGGCCAGGCCGAGGACCTGGCCCAAGAAGTCTTCTTGCGGGTTTATCGGGCTCGCGAAAGCTACGTGCCCGGCTCGAAGTTTTCTACCTGGCTGTTTACCATCGCCAACAATGTCGCCGCGAACTCGCTGCGGTCGCGCAGCCGCCGCCGCGAAGTGCAGGTCACCTCGAATGACGATGATGATCGCGAGCCGGCTACGCTGGACCAACTGGCCCAGGCCGCCAGCGGATTGATGCCCACGCGGCAGCTTGACAAGGCCGAGTTGCGCGATGTGGTCCGGGCGGCGCTCGAAACCCTCAGCGAGCGGCAGCGGCTGGCGGTGCTGCTCTGCAAGTTCGAAGACATGAGCTATGCCGACATTGCCGCCGCCATGGACATGAGCCCCAAAGCCATCAAGTCGCTCTTGGCCCGGGCCCGCGACAACCTTCGGGAGATACTCGAGCCCTATTTGCAACGCGGTGATCGACCGACGTAGATCGGAAGGCAAAAAAATTGAGGGCAAAAGAATAAGTTGTATGAGTGAGAAGGCATCGATCGAACCTGAATTGCGTGAAACGCTGGTAGCGTACCTCGATGGCGAGTTGGACGCCGAGGGCGAGCGCCGCGTCGAGCAATTGCTGAGCACCGACGAGCGCGTGCGGATCGAACTGCAACGGCTGCAATCGACTTGGGACTTGCTCGACCGTTTGCCGCGGGCCGCCGTCGGTGCTGAGTTCACGCACTCGACTGTTGAGATGGTCGCCCTCTCGGTCGAGCAAGAGGCGCGGCCCGCCGCCTCGAGATTCGGCCGCCGCGTAGCGATCATTGCAGTAGCCTTGGCGGTCGCCTGCCTGTCGGGTTTTATCGCGGTTCGGCTCTCGCTCGATCCGAACCAGCGGCTGCTTGGCGACTTGCCGATCGTCGAGCACTTGGAAGCATATCGCCAGACGCCCGACATCGGGTTTTTGCGACAACTGGATAAGGCCGGCGTGTTTGCCGAAGAGTCGTCTCTTGCGGCGCAAGACACGATTGAAACGAACGGCATGGATTCCGTTCTACGTTCCCGCGAGCAGCGGCGGGCGGCTGTTGAAGCCTTGCCGGTCGAACAAAAACAGGAGCTACTACGAAAGTTCGAACGGTTCGAAAAGCTTCCGTCGGCCGAGCGGCATCGTTTGCGGCAGCTTGAGGCGGCCGTTGCCACCGACTTGCAAGCAGCGTCGTTATACTCGGTGGTCGATCGTTACCAGCATTGGCTCGATCAACTCGCCGGCTTTGAGCGTGCGGAGTTGATGGCGCTGTCGGACGAGGCACGGCTGGCGCGGGTCAAGCAACTGCGCGCCGACGAAGAGCGGCGGCTTTCGCACGACGATCAGACGGTTTTTGCTGAATGGGTCGAGCAGAAACTTTTGGAGCGGATGCGACCGGCGCAGCGCGAACAAGCTCAACGGCTATGGTCGGGATTTTCCGAATCGCGCCGCCGCCAGGCGGTCGGCCAGGCCCTGCGGCTGGCAACGCAGCCCGGCCGCGCGCGGCCGGCCGCAGACCGAACGCCGGATCTGAAGAAAAAGGCGCGGCCAAAGCCATTCTGGAACCCGGCCGCACGAGAAGAGCTGGCACAGCGCCTCTCGCCACGGGGCCGGCAGCAACTTGAGGAGGCCGACGGTGATCCGGCCCAGCGAAAACTAATCCAGTCGTGGGCGCGCGAGGTATTCTATACACCGGGCGGGCGCGGCCTGAAACTGCCGGCGTCGGACGTGGACGACCAGCGGCTCAAGGAATTCTTCGAACAGGAACTCGATGCCGCCGAGCGCGCCCATCTGCTCGGCCTGCCATCGGACCAGATGCGCCGGCAGTTGCGACGGCTTTACCAACGGGCGCACCCGCGATAGTCCCGCCCATCGCACCCGCGCCCTGCATTCGAACGCGGAAGGCAAAAAAATTGGTGGCAAAAAAATCAGATAGAAAGAAGAGGCGGCGCTCGAACGGCCCGTGAGACTGCGATCAATCAACTCCCATCTTTTTGCCCATAATTTTTTTGCCTTCAGCTTCGATGTCTTAGGTTCCAAAAGTGAGCATGCGAGCCGCGCTATTGTTTTTGCGCAGCGACGTGAGCTTGCACCTCGACAAAGCCCAGCCGCAGCTCGTGCAGGAGGTTTTCGAGCAAGCGGTCCTCTTCAGGCGTGCGGTTGCCCGCTGTCTTGGTTTCAAGCATTTCCAACGTGTCGATGAAGTGTTTCGCCTCATCGAGGTGAATTTCCCCCTTGCGCGAGGCGGGGTGCGCGATCTGCCCCAGACCCACCAGCGCCTGCGTGGCCAGCGTGGTCAAGAGCATGGCCAGCGTGGCGGGCGGCAGCGGAGCGGCGGCGTCCGCCCGGGGCCGCGGCGGATGCTCCTTTTGGCGTTCTAAAGCTTCTTTTTCGGCCTGAACCTGGCTCTTCCAGTCTTCGTCAATGATTAGCTTTGGTTTGGGACCGCCGCCTTCGAACGATTCGATGGTCATGATTTGTAGTGTACCGACCGATTCCGAAAACACAAAAGTATTAGGTGCCGGCTCGCTTGCACTCGCGCATTTCGATGCCGCCGTCCGTGGCAATCAGCAGCGTGGGCGCCATGCCCAGGAACAAGCCGGTGCCAACCACGCCTGGGATTTCGCAAATCGCTCGCTCCGTCTCCTCGGGCCGTGGCAAATCTTGCAGGCGGCAATCGAGTACGTAGTTGCCGTTGTCGGAGATGAACAACTGCCCGTCGTGCCGGCGCGGACTGGACGTATAACCAAGCTCCGCCAGGCGTCGCGAACAAAAGGCCAACGCAAAGGTCACGATTTCGACCGGCAAGATGCCGTGCGAGCCAAGCCGCGGCACCAGTTTTTCCGCCCCGACCAGAATCACCAGCCGCCGCGATGCCGCGGCGACGATTTTTTCGCGCACCAAGGCACCGCCATATCCTTTGATCAGATTGCCTTCCGGGTCGACCTCGTCGGCCCCATCGACATCGACGTCAATTTGGTCGACCTCGTTCAAGCTGGTCAATTCGATGCCGAGGCTCTGGGCCAAATCGGCCGAGGCTTGCGAGGTAGGCACACCGCGAACACGAAATCCGCCGCCGACCTTTTTGCCCAGGGCTTCGATAAACGCCGTGGCGGCATGGCCCGTGCCCAGGCCCACCACGCTGCCGTCGGCAACCAATTCCAAAGCTCGCTGGGCAATTGCTTGCAGGTCGTGCGACATGAGAGATCGGCCGGGCGTCACTTGGTGGAGTCTTCGGCCAGCCCCATGACAAAACCGAGGAAATCGCCGCGCTCGCGGCTGATTTCACGCAGGCGGCGATAGCTGCCCGACCGCTGGGCCAGCTCCAGTACGCTCGGGGCGAATCCGCTGGTGCGGGCGGCGGCGAGATATTTGGCCGCGGCTTCGAGCGCTTCGTCGAGCCGGCCGATCCGCGACAAGAGCGAGACATAGACTTCGGCCGCCGCGGCGCCCGCGTCACTTTCAGCCAGGGCCTCGGCCCGCGATCGGAAGAAATCGAGCGATTCGTCGACCGACTCGCCCAAGAGCGCCCGAAAGAACAAGGCATGCACCGGGTAAGTGTCGACAAACGGCTCCTGGCCGGGGTATTGGAAAAGCGAGCTGAGCCGGCGGCCGTACTCGGTCAGATCGAGGGCTAGCCGCAAGTCGGCGGGGTCGTCAAGCACCAAGGCGAACCGCACGACCGCGGCCAAGTGCGACGTGTCGATATGGTATTCATTGTCGTCGAACAGCCAGTCGCGCTCGGCCACCAGGGCCGCGATCGTCTCGCCGACGGGCGGCTTGCCTTGTTTCTTGGCGAGATGCTCGCGGAGGTTACGTAGCAGCTCAGCGTGCAGATGACGCACCAACATGGCGGCCACTTCTTGCCGCTCGCCGCGCGGCCGCTGGTGCATCTGGGCGTCGAAAGTGGTGATGGCGTTGCACAGCCCGTAGTTGGCCAGCACCAACTCAAAACCCAGCCGCGGATGGACGCCTTCGTAGAGGGCCACCTCGACGATCTGCTCGGTGTTGTCGGGTTCGGGCGTGAGCTTTTCCAGGGCGGCGGCCACTTCGGTGCGGTCACCGGTGGGCCGCAGATACATCCAGGCTTCGCGCACTCGGCCGTCGGCCAGCAGCAGATGCCCGACTTCGCGGCAGGCCGCCAAATATTCATCTTCCATTTGGGTGCGGAGCGGCTCTTCCAGGTCGTCCAGGCCCTTGGTCAAAATGGCGGGCAGCCCCAGCTTCAGCCGCGCTTCGAGCAGCCGCAGGTCGAACAGTTCGTGGTATTGTTCCTGGCGGCGGAAGTGCTCGGCCAGTTGGGCGGTCGCCGCCGAGACGCCCCGGTTGGTGGCGGCCTCGGCGAGCTCGTCAAACGAGATTTCGGTGCTCACGGATGTCATATCAGGCGGTTGGTTCGACCAGCGATTTGTTGAGAACAGGATTATAGCACATGGAACGACGAACGCGGAATCATATTCTTGGGAAGCGGCTGCCCTGAGGCAGTTCGATGCCAAACGTTTCGTCGAGCGCTTGCAAAAGCTCCTCATCGCTCTTCAGGGTGCGCACTTGCACGTCGTCGCCGCGCACTACCGAGTGTTCGCGGTTGCGCAGCCAGTGGCAGGTGTCGATCGTTTGCCGCTGCACGACCAGCGTCTGCACGAACCGCGAGGCCGGATGCGTCGAGACATAGTGGTTGGCCATCTCGAAGTCGATCGGGTAATGCGGTTCGAGCGTGAAGGCATACAGGTCTTGCCACGTTCCGCGGATCAGCGATTGCAAGACCCACGTATCCCCCTCCGGCATCAGCCGGTAGCTGCGGCCATGTTGTCGCGAGACCCGCTCGGGCGTAATCGGAATGGGCAGGAGCAGCCCGCCGGTGCCGAAGCCGACATCGGCCAGCCACGGGCCGCCGTCGAGATCGACCATGAGCAGCATATGGGTTTTGGCGAGCAGCCGGCTGGCCCCCAGGCGAACCCGCGCGGCCAGTGTGGTGACGCGAAATCCGAGGTTTTCCAAGACGGCTGCGAGCAGCGTATTCTGCTCGAAGCAATATCCGCCGCGCCGTGACCTGACCAGCTTTGCTTGGATGCTCTCCAGATCGATGTGAACAGGCCGCCCCAAATGACTATCGAGGTTCTCAAACGGAATGTGCGTGGCGTGGGCCAGGTGCAGCTCTGCGAGCGTCTCGGGCGTCGGCTTACGCGGGCCATCGTACCCGATGCGTCGCAGGTAAGCGTCGAGGTCGAGCATAGTATTGCGTATCACCTAGAAGCGATATGATCTTATGATGCCCGCATCATCTTCTGCAGACAAGCAGCCGCGACAGTACGGCCTGTGGCCCAGCCCGATTTCGCCGGCCAGCCTGGCTGAGGGCAAACGGCTGGATGGCGTCGAATGGGATAGCGACGGGCGCACACTGGTGTGGCTCGAAGGTCGGTCGGGCCGCGGCGTGCTTGTCGCCAAGACTGACGATGACGCCCCGCGCGAGCTGACCGCCGAGCTGAGCGTGCGGGCGGAAGTTGGCTACGGCGGCGGCGATTTTACGGTGCATGGCGGGCAGGTCTATTTCGCGGTGCATAAGACCGGCCGGCTCTATCGGCAGGCGCTGGCCTGCGGGGAGGCGCGGCCTATTACGCCCGCCTTCGGGCAGGCGGCGTCGCCTGTCGTCTCGCCGGACGGGCGCTGGCTGGCGTATGTGCATCACGGCGATCCGCACGATCTCATTGCCGTGGTCGATACGGCGGGCGAGTCGTGGCCGCAGATTCTGGTCGAGGGCGACGATTTTTATATGCAGCCGCGGTTCAGCCCCGACGGAAAGCGGTTTTGTTGGATCGCTTGGAACCATCCCCAGATGCCTTGGGACGGCACGCGGCTCTGCCTAGCGGATGTGGTTTCGACGGACGGGCTGCCCTGTCTTGGGCCAGCCCGAATTCTTGCGGGCAGCGACGACGTGGCGATCTTTCAGCCCGAGTTCACGCCCGACGGCAAACATCTGCTTTACGTCTCGGATCAAACGGGTTTCGGCCGGCTTGCCATGCACGAGTTGGCCTCGGGACAAACGCGTTGGCTCGGCGACCAGGGAGTCGAATATGCCTTGCCCGCCTGGATTCAGGGCATCCGCACTTACGCGATCGATGCCCAAGGCCGCTGGCTGACTGCCGCGGCCAGTCAGCGGGGCGTTCAGCGATTGGTGAAGATCGACCTGGCGACAGGACATAGCGAGCCGATTGGGGAATTAAGCGATTATAGCGAGGTGGCCTGCGTCGCGGCGGCGCCGGTGGGTCAGCGAGTAGCCGTGATCGCCAGCCACCCCAAGTTGCCGCCGCGCGTGGTAACGCACGACTTTGCGACACGCCGCACGCAGGTTATCGCGCGAGCCGCGGGCGAAACGGTGCCGGAAAGCGCCCTGGCCGACTGCGAACCGCTCACTTGGCCGACGGCGGGCGGCGAAGTGGCGCATGGCCTGCTCTATCGGCCGGCCAGCGCCGAATATCAAGGCATCGGCCTGTCGCCCTTGATGGTGCTGATTCATGGCGGGCCTACCTCGCAGGTGCGGGCCGGCTGGCGGGCCGAGGCCCAGTTTTTTGCCACCCGCGGTTACGCCGTACTGTTGGTCAATTATCGCGGCAGCACTGGTTATGGGCGCGACTACATGCTCAAGCTGCGCGGCGCGTGGGGGGTGTGCGACGTCGAAGACGCCGTCAGCGGCATGCGTCATCTGGCCGACAGCGGTCAGATCGATGCCGAGCGCACCGCGATCATGGGCGGCAGCGCCGGCGGCTTCACAGTATTGCAGACGATGGTTGAGCGGCCCGAGGCGTTTGCGGCGGGCATTTCACTGTATGGCGTGGCCAACCAATTCAGCCTGGCGGCCGACACGCACAAGTTCGAAAGCCGCTATCTCGACAGCATGCTGGGGCCGCTGCCCGAAGCGGCGGCGGTCTATCGCGCCCGTTCTCCGGTATTCCATGCCGACAAGATTCGCCGCCCGCTGGCCATCTTTCAGGGCGACATCGACCAGGTGGTGCCCAAGGAACAATCCGATTCGATTGTCGAAGCCCTCCGCCGCAACGGCACGCCGCACATCTACCACGTCTACGAAGGCGAAGGCCACGGCTGGCGGAAGCGCGAGACAATCGAGCATTTTTATAAGTCGGTCGACGAGTTTTTGAAGCGGTATGTGATTTACTCATAAGGAGCAAGGAGACGACTATTTTAGAATGCGGTGCCGCAACATGAAACGAGCAAAAGTCATCTACGATCAAGAAGGTCATGCCATCCTTCTTCCAGACGAGTTCCGCGTGGATGCGGACGAAGTTTACTTGGAAAAGACAATTGAGGGCTTTCTAGTCATCGTGCGTAACCCGTGGGAAATCTTCTACGAAGGTGTCGCCGAGTTGTCGGACGATTTTATGGCCGATGGCCGCGGCCAGCCCGCACCGCGGGAGCGCAAGTCGTTGCGGCGATCGTGAAAGCCCGTCTCCGGTGAATTCCAAGGGCCTGGGCGCTGTAATTTTCGGCGCGTCGGTTACACTATTCCCTAGGGCTGATCACCGTGGGGCGCAATCATTAAGCATTTCAGGAGGCCCAGGCCATGCAAAAATCGCAACGAGCGGTCAATACAGCATCCAAGCCCATCGTCTGCCCCGATTGCTCGGGCGGCTTCACGCGGCGAGATTTTGTCCGCACAGTGGGCGGGGCGGCCCTGGCCGCCAGCATGCCGTTGATCGGCGACGTGCGGCCGGCCTGGTCGGCCCCGACCGCCAGCAGCGGCGCCGAAACCGCCGCCAAGCGGCTGTACGAGTCGCTCTCCGACGAGCAACGCAAGACGATCTGCTTCGGCTTCGACGATCCCTTACGGACCAAGATCAACGCCAACTGGGCCATCACCAAGCCGACCATCAGCGAATTCTTCAGCAAAGAGCAACAGGCCACGATCGACGAGATCTTTCGCGGCGTCACCAGTCCCGAAGGCTACGAACGGTTTCTCAAGCAAATGGACGACGACGCCGGCGGCTTTGGCGAGTACCACGTCGCTCTGTTCGGCACGCCCGGCAGCGGCAAGTTCGAGTTTGAGATGACCGGCCGGCACATGACCATCCGGGCCGACGGCGACAGCGTGGAGAACGTCGCATTCGGCGGTCCGATCATTTACGGGCATGGCGAGGGCGATGGCCAGGCGGGTCTGCCCGGCAATGTGTTTTATTATCAGACCAAGAAGGCCAACGAGGTCTTCGCCGCGCTCGACGGTGCCCAGCGCCAAAAGGCCCTGGTGAGCAAGGCCCCGCGCGAGAACGAGGTGCCGGTGCGCGGGCCGCAGGCCACGTTTCCGGGCATTGCCGTCGGCGAATTGTCCAAGGACCAGCAAGGACTGGTCGAAGATGTCATCAAGGTCATCCTGGCGCCGTATCGGCAGGAAGACGTCGACGAGGCGTTAGCAATTCTCAAGGCCGAAGGCGGCCTGCAAAAACTGCACGCCGCGTTCTACCAGAGCGACAACCTGGGCGACGATCAGGAGTGGGACATTTGGCGGTTGGAGGGACCGGGCTTTGTCTGGCACTTCCGCGGCTCGCCGCACGTTCACACCTACGTGAACATCGCCAAGCCGAAAGCCACCTAATTCCACAGCTCGACGAAATTACATCCATCGGAGGATGGCCTTCTAGGCCGTCACCCACATCGGGACGGCCTGGAAGGCCATCCTCCGATGGAGTTCTCTATTGCACCCGGACGCCGTAGCTCTTGAGCGCGGCAATTTGCTCGTTCTTGGCGGCGTCGTTCAAGGGATTATCAGCCAGGTAGAGCCGCAAGTACGGCGCGAACCGCTTTTCGCCCTCGGCGTCGGCCTTGGCCGAAGCCACCAGCGGCGATAAGTCCTGGATTTTGTTCCGTTCCAGAAAGAGCATGCTCAGTCGCTTGAAATTGCCCAGCGTGGCGATGTCGGCGATCTGGTTGTCGCTTAGCTTCAGCAGCGAAACATCTTTCAGTTCGGCCAACGGCGCCAGGTTCGACACCTGGTTCTTGGCCAGGTCGAGTGACGAGAGCTTGCCAAGCTTTGCCAGCGGCGCGAGATCGGAGATCTGGTTGCCCGCCAAATACAAAGCCGAGAGCTTCGTCAACGGTTCGAGCGACGGCAGCGAAGCGATCTGATTGTTCGATAGTTCGAGATACTGCAGCGCCTTGAGATTAGCCAGCGGGGCGGCGTCGGCAATTTTATTGTTCGAGAGGTCGAGCGACTGCAAATTGGCCAGGTCTTTCAGCGGCGCGATGTTCGAGACCGCGTTCTGGGCCAGGTTGATTAGTTGCAAGTTGGTGCATTTTTCGAGTCCGGCCAAATCGGCAATGCCCTTACCCTTGGCCTCCAAAATAAACACCTTCCGGAGATCTTCGTCGGTCAGCTCGGTGTTCGGATCTTTCTTGTCGAACAACATCGCCCGAACCGCCAGCTCGAGGTTCTTGTCGGCGAACGGCCCGGCCCAGGCGGGCGAGGCTGCCAGCAGCAGGGCAGAAAGAATCAGGACGCAACGCAACACAGCAGGTCTCATCGTTTCTCGTTCTCCTCAATATTCTACGTTGGCTTGCACGCTATCCGAGCGGTTCTGTAGGGAACGCCCTCCGTGGCGTTCCGCGAACTGCGATTCGGCCCCGCGCTCCCCTCTCACGGAACGGCACAGAGTCCGTTCCCTACAGGTCTCGCTTGGAACGTTGCCGCATTGCTATTGTAATTAGCGGCTCCAATGGATTCAGTATACCGCATGGACGACCCTTCTTCAGCCCGGCAAGCGGCTTTTCGGCTGGCCTCGACGTGCCTGGCCCTGCTCGTCGCCTTTGTGGCCGGCCATTTTTGCCTGCGGTGGCTGATGCTGCACACCGGGCTGGTGCTGGGTGCGGTGCGGCCAGGCGTCAAGGTCTATCGCATCGTTCCGCTCTATGTCTATTGGCATCCTCATTTCAAGACCGGCGTGCTGATCGCCCTGGTGGTGTTGGCGAGTTTTTTCTGGTGGGCGTGGCGGTTTTGCCTGCGGCCCACGCCGGCGCGCCATATCGTGCCGGTCTTGATGATTTGGCATCTCGCCATCGCCATCGCGGTGGCGCTGATCGACGGGGGCCCCAAAAAACTTTGGGAACCCTACCACATTCACCATCGCAGTGACTACATCGGCGCGGTCGAGCGAATCGATTCGCCGCGGCAGTTCTTGCACGACTATGCGCGGCTGATGCCCGAACTGCCGTTGCACTGCCGCCATCATCCGCCAGGCGGGCCCCTATTTCTGTGGTGGATCGCACGGCTCTTCGCGGCTGGTCCCGTGGCCGCATCGTGGGCGACGCTGTTGGCGGCCAGTCTCACAGTGCCGGCTGTCTACCTCTGGTCCCGCGAGGTGCTCGACGAAGCGCCTGCCCGGCTCGCCGCGTGCTTGTTCGTGCTCGCGCCGAATGTCGTCTGTTACACGGCCACCTGCATGGACGCGGTCTTCATGACGCCACTGGTGTGGAGCTTTTATCTGCTGTGGAAGGCCCGCGGAAGCTATCCGCTTGTCTTCGGCCTGGCCGCTGGGCTGGCGGCCTCGCTGGCGGCACTGATGACGTTTTCGATCTCGTTCGTGGCGCTATGGGCGGTGGTGTTGCTGGCGATCACTGGTCTGGCCGATCGACCGCGACGGGCAAATACCCTACTCGCATTCAGCATGGCGGTGCTCACGGCCGCCGTTTTCTATTTCGTGTTATACGCGTGGTCGGGCTACAACTTGTTCGAGGTGCTCGACGCCGCCTTTCAAGGTCAGGCCGGCGTAATGAAAGGCCGGGGACACAGCTCCCTGCGTCAGAGCGCTTTTTTCGCCCTCACCAATCTGGTGGCGTTTCTCTTTTGCGCCGGCTTGCCACTCACGGTACTTTGGTTTCAGCAACTTACGCGCGAGCTTCGTTCCACAACCGCCAGCCGCAGTCGATGGTTGACGCTGAGCTTCGCCTTGGCGTTGCTGTTGGTTGATCTGGCGCCGCTTTACACACTGGAGACCGAACGAATTTGGATCTTTATGGTTCCTATGTTGGCGATCGGAGCGTCGTCACGCCTCTCGTCCTACGTCCAGGAAGCAAGGCCCTCGCCGCTGGCGCAGGCCACACTGCTCTTGCTCGCCGGTCAGACGGTGATCATCGAGATGCTGCTCGATATGGTTTGGTGATCAAAGCGCCGCGAGCGTAATTCAAGGGTGCCACGGCATCCGCCGCGGCGCGCATGGTGTCGATCTAGGACGCGGCGCAAATCGCCGCGGCGGACGCCGTGCGGGGTGAACCGAGCCAGCCTCCCAGAGTTCGGGGGCGGCACGGCGTCCGTCGCGGTGGCAACGGCCGCGAGCATTGTGTCCTCACTCGCCGCGACGGATGCCGTGGCACCCCGCGGTTCGCCGAAGTTCTCCGCAATGTTGCGCGGCTACGCGTGACACTTTTGCACGAGCGGTACTCGCTCGCTCAGGCGAGCGGGAGGCGTTAGCCTCCCGGTGATACATTTCGATGGAACACGGTCGAACCTCGCCACGTGACTTTGGACCGGAGGAACTACCGGCAAGCTTACGCGTGCGGCTCGCCTGACTCATTGCGGGCTGCGTGAAACATAGCATTGCAATGCATCCCAGTCGGGCGTGGTAAGCCCCGCCTCGGCCTGATGCACCAGCGCGGCCATCTCGCGGGCGGTGACGTAGTAATATTCGAAGCCGGGCGTTTGCTGTGCGTACGCCGCCAACGACTCGTGGAACCGTCGCGTTGGCTCGCCGAGCAGCACGGCGGCATTTTGTTCGAGCGCGCCGTGTGTGTGCAGCTTGACAAAACGCCAGTCGGGGCGGCCGATCACCGAAACGCCCGCCGCCAACCACAGCGGCAACCGCTCCATCGTCGGGGGCTGGTTGCCTTGTAGCGTGCCGTTCTCCAGCCTGGGCAACAGGCCCCATTTGCGGCGGCGCCAGTCGAGCCCCAGCGGCCCCTGCACCAAGAGCAGCGAGCCGGGCGGCGCGGGCCGGCCTACGCAAGCGGGCGTGCCGCGGTCGTGCGATTTGGGCCGCAGCGGATCGTCGACCGCGTAATAGATGCCGTTGATCGTGCGCGTCTGCCCCGGCGCCGGGGCGCACGGTAGCGTGAAATCGGCGTAGCAGCCCGTCTCGCGGAGCACGGTCAGCTCGTCATTCACGCCGCACCAGCGGCCATCAGGCCGTGCGTTATCCAAGGCCCAGTTGCCGTGAATGAACCCATAAGTAATCCGGCCGGCGGCGTCCTTGTCCAGCAATCCATGCCGTTCGTGCAGCAGCCGCGCAAATCCCAATAGCGACTCCCGCAGCCGGTCGGCATGGTCGTTGTCGTGGTGCAGGTGGATTTCGACTTCTCCGTAACCTTGGCGGCAAAGCTCGGCCAGCGGATCGAGAAATTCCGGAGCGTACTCCTCAATCGGGTAAAAAAAAGTGTGCTGGGGCGGCCGGCCGCGGCTATCGGTCAGGCCGGCTACGTGCGCTGGATATTCGCGGCGCCAACGATCGACCCGCTCCTGCTGTACGCTCCGCGGCGGATGATCGCGCATCGGCTCGTAATGATCGGCGATGCACAGGAACATCCGCAGCGGTCCGGTGGTTGGCCGCCGCAAACTTTGGGTCGCCAGCCGTCCGAGATTCGTCAGGTGTAATCCGCGCGGGTGCAAGAAACGGTCGAACGATAACTTCGGCATGTTGACTTGGTCACCCAATTCTCACGGACGCAAAGCGACATGCAGTATTCTACCCGCCACCGCCGCGATGTTCACCTCCGGGATTCAAGAGCACCAATTCCCCCTCGTTCAGACCGTCAAGAACCTCGACCAAGGCGTCGTTGGCGAGACCGAGCTTCACCTCGCGCCTCGCCGCCCCGCCCCGTTTTTTCACCCGCACGCACGACTGGCCCCGCTCGTCTGTCACACAGATCAGCGGAATTACCAGCGCATGCGCACTGTGTTGGACGAGAATTTCGACCTGGGCATTCATGCCCGGCGTCAATTGCTTGCCACGGTCGTCCAAGGCAATGGCGACG
>DATFDL010000337.1:0-3986 GCA_035252155.1 Pirellulales bacterium
CATAGACCACCTACGATCTAATCCCATGACTCGTTCCCCTCCGCGGCCGAGCGCCTGGTGGTTGGTGCTGGGACTGGTGGGTCTCGACTATTTCAGCACGCTGGCGTATCTGCCATCGATCATCATCGAGGCCGCCGGCCCGCTGGCGCCGCTAGCCGCGCTGTTCATGGTGCTGGTGACGCTGTTCCTGGCGTTGCCCGTTTATCTGTATGTCGTGGGCCACTCGCCCGATGGCCAGGGCGCCACCGGGCTGCTCGAGCGCGCTTTGCCCGGCTGGGGCGGCAAGCTGGTGATGCTGGTCCTCATGGGCTTCGTGGCGGCCGATTTCGTGATCACGCGCAGCCTCTCGGTGGCCGATGCCTCGATCCACGTACTGGCCAATCCCCGTTGGGATCAGGCCGTCGATCGCTACATGGCCGCCGACGAACAAGTGGCCCTGTTAATGGGGCCCAAGGTCTGGAAACTGGCTGAGCCTTTTTGGACGCGGCAAATGGCCGTGACCATCGCTCTGGCGCTGGTGGCCTTCGCGTTGCTCTGGCTGCTGCACCGCGGTTTCACGCGCAATGTGTTGCGGCTGGCTGCGCTGGTGACCCTGGCCTTTCTGGCGATTTCGGGCGTGGTCGTCGGCAGCGGCGTAGCGCATCTGATCGACCATCCTGTTTTGCTCAGCCAATGGTGGGCGCGGGTGCTCGAGCATGGCGGCGTGCTGCGCCGATCGGGGCCCGATCATTCACTCGTCTGGCGGCTGCTTGCTCTGGTCGTCTGGGCTTTTCCGCAAATGGCCCTGGCGATCAGCGGCTTTGAATTGAGCATGACGGTGGCGCCGCTCATTGACGGCGGATCGGGCGTCGGACCGCACCACGTGCGCCGCCGCATTCGCAACGCCCGAAAGCTCATGCTGGTGGCCGCCCTGGTGATGGCAGTCTATGTCACCGCTTCGGTTACGGTTTGCACGCTTCTATTGCCCGAAAATGCCTTTGGCGACGGCGGCGCCGCCGAACATCGGGCCTTGGCGTATCTGGCGCACGGCGGCGAGCTGGCCGATGGCCGATCGAGCACGGTCCTCGGCTCTTGGTTCGGCGGCAAATTCGGCACGCTGTACGACACGAGCGCCGTGTTGATTCTCTGCCTGGCCGGGGCCAGCAGCCTGGTAGCGTTGCGCGATTCGGTGCCCACCTTTTTGCACCGGGCAGGCATGGAGTTGGAGTGGGCCCACCGGCACGGCCTGCTCGTGCATCTGTTCAACGCGATCATTCTGGTGGTGACCGTGGTATTTCACGCCAGCGTCTCGGCCCAGCAGTGGGCCTATGCCACGAGCGTCTTGGCATTGCTGGCCGGAGCGTCGTTGGCAGCGCTGGTCGATCTTTCGAGGCGGTGGCGGGCGTCTCGCTGGCGGCCGATCGTCTCGGGCCCCTTCGCGCTGTGCGTAGCGTTCTTTGTGACCATGGAGCTGGTGACGCTCTTGCAGAACCGTTCGGGCTTGGTGATCGCGCTGTGTTTCGTCGCATCAATCCTGGCCAGTTCGAGCTTTTCGCGCTGGATGCGGAGCACCGAACTGCGGTTTCGTGGTTTTTCGTTCGCCGACGATGCGACTCGCCGGCGTTGGCAAGAGATCGTGGCGATGGAGTTTCAAGTGCTCGTGCCGCACCGACCGGGGCAGTTTTCGTTGGCCGAAAAAAACGCTGACGTGCGCCGCAAACACCGCCTGGGCGAAGGGACATACTTGGTGTTCATCGAAGTCTTTTTGGGCGATCCCAGCGACTTTCAGCACCAGCCGCTGATGCGCATCGAGCACGAAGGCGGCCTGGAGGTAATCCGCGTCGCACGGGCGGTGTCGGTGTCGCACGTGATCGCAGCCATCGGGCTGGAGTTCAGCCGCGTGGGAACCCCGCCCGAGATCATTTTTGGCTGGTCGCACGAAGCTCCGCTGGCCGCCAATCTGAACTTTTTGCTGTGGGGCGAGGGCAACGTGCCGTGGATGGTGCAGCACCTGGTGCGTCGCGCCCAGCCCGAGCCTGCCCGGCGACCGAGGATTGTGGTGGGCTAGGCGCGTTAAGGTTTCAATATCCGTCAAAGACGACGTAGTTGGGTCGAACTCAAGTCGTTCGGCTCCTTACGCAGCAAGTTAAGCGGGCGACCGCCTGTTTGCTCTGTAGGGAACGCCCCCCGTGGCGTTCCGTGAGCTGCGATTCGACGTCAACCCGCCCCTCGGCGGAACGCCACGGAGGGCGTTCCCTACAGAGTCTGCGGCTTCGCTTTCCATCAAATACGGCTCTGATTTGACTTCGCACCGCCGCGGGGAAGAATTATCGGTAGCGACCTCGCTGGCCCAGAGCGGGCTAACCGGCGCGCGAAAAGAGGATCTGTGTCGAGACTGACGACGGTTGTCTGCGCACTGTCGGCGATCGTGACGATCGTCGATTACTTCACCGCCAAGCCGCTGTTTGCCAATTGGCTCGCCCGGCAGGTGAGCCACACGCCCGACGGCTGGCAGGTATCACCAGTGCTCAACGCGGCGGCCGTCGCTGCCTTTGCCGGGCTGGTGTGGATGCTGACAGGCGCCGACTTGCCCGCCGGCGACGCGCATGCGGCCCGGCGGCTGTTTCGCACGCGGATTTATTTGATCGGCTGCGGGCTGGGGCTGTGGTTCTTTTTCGGGCCGGCTATTGTCAGTCCGCCGCCCATGGTGAAAACCGCCGCGCCATCGCCCCGGCCCGCCGCGCAGACAGGCGGATCGTCCGGCGATGCGATCGGCGCACCAGCTCCCAATTCGCCCTATCATCGTGGTCCAAGCATCCGGGGCCGAGGCGCTCTCGACCCTGCACACGGCCAATCGCCATTCGCGCAGAATCCCGACGGAAATTCACGGCGGGGCTGGCGGCCGGGCGACGGACTGCGCGTGATGGCCGATCTGATCGAAGGCTGGGTCAACCCGCTCCCGTCCGAGCCGCCCCGCATCGGCCGCTAAAGTTCGCTCTCTATGCCCCTGGTAGAACGGAATTCATTCTGTTTCTTTTTGCCGGTCCGCAACGGCAAAGGGAACGAAGGCAAAAAGATGGAAGGCAAAAAGATTTTTTTGCCCCCAATTTTTTTGCCTTCCTTCCGTCCCGGTTTGCCGCCCAACGTTACTAGGGGAACGGAATGAATTCCGTTCTATGGAGTCAGTTCGCGGGCCTTGCGAACAAGCTGCAAGAACTCGGCGCGGCGGCCCTGCGGATCGGTTCCGACCGCTTGCTCCGCGATCTCGATGACGGCGTCGTAGGTCAAATCGCCCTTGTACGCCGAATCGCGCAGCAACAGCCCAAAACCCGCCACCGCCGCGGCAAACTGCGTGTCGGCCGATGCCCCGCCTAGCGGTCGTCCGTCGTCACGTACCGTGCAGACAATCGGCGCCAGACTTTCGTTGCCGTCGGGCTTTTTGTATTTGAGCTTGAGTGTGAGCAACTCGTCGGCGCCGGCCGCCTCGGTCAAGGCCGCCGGCCGTTGATACTTCAGCTCATCGACCGGCGGCATGTTGACCGGTTGTCCGGCGGGAATCAACTCATACAGCGCCGTGACGGTGTGCCCCGCGCCGATCTCGCCCGCGTCTTTCTGGTCGTCGTTAAAGTCTTGGGCCGTCAACAGCCGGTCTTCGTAGCCGATCAGCCGATAGGCGGCAACCAACCGCGGGTTGAACTCAAGCTGCAGCTTGACGTCTTTGGCGATGGTCATCAGCGTGCCGCCCGCCTGCTCGACCAGCAATTTGCGGGCTTCGGCCTCGCTATCGACATAGCCGTAGTTGCCATTGCCTTTGTCGGCCAGTTTTTCCATCAGCTCGTCGTTGTGGTTGCCCATGCCAAAGCCCAGCACGGTGAGAAACACGCCGCTCTTGGCCCGCTCTTCAATCAGCCGCTCCAATTCAGCGTTGCTCGCCGTGCCGACATTAAAATCGCCGTCGGTGCATAAGATCACGCGGTTGATGCCGTCCTTTTGAAAGCTTTTCTGAG
>DATFDL010000338.1:0-16633 GCA_035252155.1 Pirellulales bacterium
AGTCGGGGCAGTGCTGGTGCTCGTATTTGCCTTGGTATGGGTTTTGTCCAAGGTGCCGCTCGAGGTCAGACCGGCGAACTCCTCGGCGACGATTCCTTCGGCGACCACGGCGCCAGAATAGGAAATCGTTACGCTTCCTCCGGCGGCGATGGATTTGACGCCGTGTGACGAAAAGATCAATGTCCGCAGACTCGTCGAGGTGCTGGAAATATCGGCGTCGTTCGTGTAGGTGTTGCCCGCGCTGTCCGACGCGCTCACCGTGCCGCTGGTGATATCGCACACGAACTCAATCAGCACACTGTGGCCGGCTCCGACCGCGGTATTGACCGGAAGCGAATAGCTCGACGTGCCCGACAAAAACTGCGAAGCCGCGCCGATCTGCTGGATCTCAGTGATCGTCGACAGCAGCCGGCGGCCCTCGAGGCATTCCAACGACCAGCGTCGCGGGGCCGGCCTGGCGCGCAGCCGCGCAGGCTTGCGCTCTTCGCGCGCAAGCCGCGTCAACCACAGCCAAAGACGGTGGAACCAGCGCATTGGTGGGATGGGCGGGTTGCTTCGGCAGGCGCTCCGAAGCCGACTCGCCACGACAGTCAGGCAGGATTTCAGGGGGACCAGCAGCAGCTACTAAAGTCTACGCCGCACCGGGTTGCGCATCCGCGTCCATTGCTCCGGGCCGCGATCTTCGAACAGCGGCGATGATGGTCCGCTCCGTTTAAAGCGATCGTATCGAATCTACCGCTCCCAAAACTTGGACGCCTTGTGGCGGCTGTAACCAGCCCTTAGAATCGATCGCACAAGGCCGGCCCGATTGGTGCGCCGGCCTTCCCCGTTTTCTGCCAGGAGCGGGCCGGCGCCGTTCCCCCCGTTTTCAAAAAAGGGCCAGCATTCATGCCCCGTCGCTTCGTCAATCAATTCGGCCACCAGGAGGCGGTCGATCAGATCTTCCTCGCCTCGCAAAAACAACTGCGCCCCAACCGCAACGGCAATCTTTATTTGCAAGTGGAGCTCTCCGATCGCAGCGGCACGATCAGCGCCCGGATGTGGAACGCTAGTGAATCGGAATACCGCACCTTCGACGACGGCGACTATGTGCGGGTCGAGGGCAACACGCAGATCTATCAGGGGTGCATGCAACTGATCGCCACCAACATTTGCAAGGCCCGCCCCGACGAAATCGAATACACCGATTTCATGCCCGTCTCGCCGGCCGAGGTCGACCGGCTCGCGCTGCGGCTGCGCGAGCTGTTGCGGGGCATCAAAAATCCGCACTTGCGCAGCCTGGCGGAGTGTTTTCTGATCGACGACGAATTCATGGGTCGCTTTACCCGCGCGCCGGCGGGCGTAAAAAACCATCATGCCTACGTCGGCGGCCTGCTCGACCACGTCGTGAGCCTGATGGAACTCGTCACGCGTGTCGCCGGGCTCTATCCCGCCATCGATCCCGATCTGCTGCTGATGGGCGCGTTCTTACACGACGTGGGCAAAATCGGCGAGCTCAGCTACGACCGCGGCTTCGCGTACACCGACGAAGGCCAGCTTATCGGCCATTTGGTGATGGCCGTCGGCATGCTCGAACGCAAATTGCTCGAGGCCGAACGGCTCTCAGGCGAGGCCGTGCCCGAAGAGCTGGTGCTCAGGCTCAAGCACATGATCGTCAGCCATCACGGCGAGTACGAATTTGGCAGCCCCAAACTGCCGATGACGCTCGAGGCGGTGGCCCTGCATCACCTCGACAATCTCGACGCCAAGATTCACAGTTTCCAGCAGCAGATGCGCGACGATCCGAACGTCGAAAGCTGCTGGACCAATTACAATCAGAGCTTGGCTCGCAAGCTCTACAAGGGCCGCGGGCCGCTCGGCAACGGGCAAGCTCTTGGCGCGAGTGAGCAACTGAGCGAGCAGCGGTAGGCACGATCGCGAACTTGCATTCGCTGGGTGCCACGGCATCCGTCGCAGCGCGAAAGCACCGCTTTCAGCAAACGCGTGGGTCGCTGCGACGGACGCCGTGCGAACTGCTCTCGGGCGCGGCACCGAACGGACTTCCCACGGCGTCCACCGCGGCGATTCGCGCCGCGCGTCGGTGTACGGTGCCGATAGCGCCGCGGTGGATGCCGTGGCACACACGAATGCGAAATCTTAATCCACGTAGACAAACTCGTTCAGATTGAACATCGCCCGACAAAAGTCGACCAGGGCTGCCTGATTGTTCACGGCTGAATCCAATCCAGCGGACTGCGTTTGCAAAAACTGCCGGGCCGCGTCGAGCTCACTGGGCGAGGGATCGCGACTTAGCGTCCGCCGGTAGATGAGTTCAAGGCGGGCTGTCGAATCCGATCCCACATCGCTCAGCACCTGATCCACCAGCGCCTGGGCCGCTGCTACCGCAAACTCGGAGTTCATCAGCACCAGCGCCTGCGGCGCGGTGGTCGATGTAGCGCGACGCGGACAGCTCGCCTGCGTATCGGGCCGATCGAACGCCTCAAACAGCGGATAACGCAGGTTGCGCCGCACGAACAAGTAGACGCTCCGCCGCCGATGCTCTTCTACGTTCGGACTGGTCTTCCAATGTCCGGCGAGCAACGCGCCTTGCACTTCGGGCGGCAACGGCGCCATCACGCCCGGCCCGCCACGGCTTTCGCTCAAGCGCCCGGCCGCGGCCAACATCGCGTCGCGAATCGCTTCGCCCTCCAGTCGGCGGCGATTCATGCGGGCCAGCCAGCGGTTGTCGGGATCGACCGCCAACGATCGTTCCAGCCGCGACTGCGCTTCGCGCGTTTGCTCGTCGCTCCATTCGGGCGATCCCGCCCGGCTGGCCTGGCGATACGTGGCCGAAGTAACCAAAAGCCGGTGCATCTGCTTCAGATTCCATCCCTGCGCCACCAGCTCAGTGGCTAGCCAATCGAGCAGCTTCGGATGGCTAGGCGAATCGCCCATCACGCCAAAATCGCTCGACGTGCGGCACAGCCCATCGCCAAAGTGCTGCTGCCAGAACCAATTCATCAGCACCCGCGTCGTCAGCGGATGATCGGGTCGCGTAAGCCAGCGGGCCAGCGCGGTGCGCCGGCCGCTCATCGGCTGGCTGGCGCCCGGCGTCAGAACCTCGTCGCCCCACACGTTGGCAATCCGCGGGAAGGCCGCTTCGACCACCGGCCCCGGCCGGCGAAAATCCCCCCGCACCATCAAATGGCTCACCGGCGCCACGCCGCTTTCTTGCACCACGCGAGCCCCCGGCCGCGTCTTGAACAACTCGGCCGTCTCAAACACCGCCCGCAGGCGGTAAAAATCGGCCTGGCTGATGGGATCGTATTTATGGTCGTGGCATTGGGCGCAGCCTATCTGCAAACCCAGAAACACCGAGCCGACCGTGGCCGTAATCGCGTTGAGCACGTTGTGCCGCCGCTCTTCTTGCAAATTGAGGTCGGGCATGTCAGGCCCGGCAATTAAAAAACCCGTCGCGATGGCGGCCTGCGGGTCGCCGGGCCGCAGCTCGTCGCCCGCGATTTGCAAACAGATGAATTCGTCGAGCGGCAGATCGCGATTCAAAGCGTCAATCACCCAGTCGCGATAGCGCCAAGCCTCGGGGCGCAGCTTATCGTGCTCGAAACCATCGGTCTCGGCGAACCGCGCCAGGTCGAGCCAATGCTGTGCCCAGCGCTCGCCATAGGCGGTCGACGCCAGCAGCCGATCAACAAGCCGTTCGTAGGCAAGCGGCGAATCATCGGCAACGAAGGCCGCGATCTCTTCGGGCGTCGGTGGCAAGCCGATCAAATCGAACGACACGCGCCGCAAGAGCGTTGCTCGATCGGCCGGCGGCAGCGGCGCAAGCTGCTCTTGTTCGAGGCGAGCCAGAATGAACTGGTCGATCGGATTGCGCGGCCACGCCGAGTCACCAACATCGGGCGGCATGGGCCGCACCAGCGGTCGGAATGCCCAATGATCGCGCTCGCCATCGGTGATCGGATCTTCGCGCAGCGTCGCGGTGTCGTCGGCGGTTGCCACCGCGGCCGTTAGCAAGATGATCGCGAATGCTTGAAGGTTCAACATTTAATCCCGTTCTCGCCGGCGACGACCTGGAAGGCCACCCTCCGAATTTCGACCTGACTCACGCCAAGATCTCCGTCACCACCCGCCCGGCCACGTCGGTCAAACGCTCATCGCGGCCGTTATGAAAAAATGTTAGCCGCGTGTGATCGAGACCCAGCAGGTGGAGAATCGTCGCGTGCAGATCGTGTACGTGTACTTTGTTTTGCTCGGCGCGCAGGCCCAGCGGATCGGTGGCGCCGTAAGCCATTCCACCGCGCACGCCGCCGCCGGCCAGCCACATCGAATAGCCCCAGGGATTATGGTCGCGGCCCGTGCCCGACTCGCTCATTGGCATGCGGCCGAACTCGCCGCCCCAGATCACCAGCGTGTCATTCCAAAGGCCGCGCCGCTTGAGGTCTTGCAACAGCCCCGCGATCGGCTTGTCGGTGCGACGGCACATCTGGCCGTGATTTTTGGCCACGTCGTTGTGGGCGTCCCAGCCGTTGGTGTCGCCCGCGTAGAGCTGCACGAACCGTACGCCCCGCTCGACCAGCCGCCGGGCGAGCAGACAGCGCGTGCCAAACTCGTCGGTCTCCTTTTCGCCGATGCCGTACAACCGGCGGGTTTCTTCGGTCTCGTGCGCCAGCTCGACCAACTCGGGCGCGGCCGCCTGCATGCGGAACGCCAGTTCGTAGGCTTTGATTCGCGCCGCCAACTGGTCGTCATCTTGGCGCGCGGCCAAGTGCTCCGCGTTGCGCTGTTGGATAAAGTCGAGTGTCGCCCGTTGCCGCTCACCCGAGATTTCCGGCGGCGGACGCAAATAGAGAATCGGATTGGCGCCGGGCCGCAGCGGCGTGCCCTGATGTGTGGCCGGCAAAAAACCATTGCCCCAGGCCGGCGGGCCGCCCTTCAGTCCGCCGCCCGGATCGGGCATCACTACAAAGGCCGGCATGTCTTCGTTTTCGCTGCCAAGTCCATAGCTGACCCAGCTCCCCAAGCTCGGCTTGCCCATCAGCACCGTGCCGGTGTTCATCTGATAGACTGACTGCGGATGATTGACGCTGTCGCCGTGGCAACCGCGCAGCACGCACAGATCGTCGGCCAGCGCGGCGACCTCGGGCAGCATGTCGCTGACTTCCAGCCCCGACTCCCCGCGGGGGCGCAGCGGCCAAACCGCCGCCAGCAACGGATTCGCCGCCACTTTGCGGCGCGTCATCACCATGCCATAGCTTTCGGGCAGCGGCTGCCCTGCATATTTGGCCAGTTCGGGCTTGGGATCGAACAGATCGACATGGCTCGGCCCGCCATGCATGAACAAATAGATCACGCGGCGCGCGCGGGGAGCAAAATGCGTTCCCCGCTGCTCGCTTGCCGCGCGTGCTCGATCGTCCTCGCCCAGCAGTGCCGCCAGCGCAACGGCCCCCAATCCGCAGCCTCCCCGCCGCAGGAATTCACGTCGTGATCTCGTGGCAGATTCGATGCTCATCGCGCCATCTTCAAGGATCGCTTTTCGCTCGGCGTGATTATAGTCAACGTCATCCATTTGCTTGCGGAGAACAAGGGGCCGCGCGACGATCACACCGACATCGGCTGCCGCTCGGCCAGCAGTTTTAGCAGCACCGCGGGCTCGACGGGCTTGGTCATGTGATGGTCGAAGCCCGCTTCCTTGAAGCGGCGGCGGTCCCCCTCCTGGCCCCAGCCGGTCAACGCGATCAGCATCATCTCTTGGCCCCACGGCTCGGCGCGGATCCGGCGGCAGGCGTCCTCGCCGTTCAGCCTGGGCATCCCAATGTCGAGCAGCACGACTTCCGGCCTGAACTGCTCCGCTGCCTCCACACCCTGCATGCCGTCATACGCGGCGTGGACTTCGTTGCCGATGAGCCGCAATAGCATCGCGAGCGAATCTGCCGAATCGCGGTTGTCGTCGACCACGAGAATCCGACGCGCAGCGAGCTTCGGCTTGCCATTATCGCTCGGGTCTTGCGCCTGCGACGGCTGTTCGACGAGCGCCGGCAGCCGCACGATAAACTCGCTGCCCTTGCCGACGCCTTCGCTGTGGGCCTCGACTCTGCCGCCGTGCAGCTCGACCAGCCGCCGTACCAGCGATAGCCCGATGCCCAATCCCCCCTGCGATTGCTCGCGTGTTTTGTCGACCTGAAAGAAGATGTCAAACAAGCGCGGCAGCTTCTCGGCGGCAATGCCCACGCCGCTGTCCTTGACTCGCACCAGCACGTCGCCCGCTTGCCGCTCGGCGGACAGCCAGATGCGGCCCCCTGGCTCGGTGAACTTGGCCGCATTGTTGAGCAGGTTCAGAAAGACTTGGGTGAGCCGCACCAGATCGCCGTTTAAGTGAATCGGCCCCGGCGGCAGAAGGACCTCAAGCGCCTGACCGCGCTGCTCGATGACCGGGCGGCTCGACTCGACCGCCCCCCGAATCACCTCGGCCAGTTCAACTCGCTGCTTGCGTAGCTCTAGTTTATTCCGCGTGATGCGCGAGATATCCAAAAGGTCGTCGATCAGGCGAGTCAGGTGTTCGACTTGCCGGTCGATGACGTCCCAACCCCAGCGCAGTTCGGGTTCATCCGGCCCCTTGAGGCGCAGCACCTGCACGGCGTTGCGAACCGGGGCCAGTGGATTCCGCAGCTCGTGGGCCAAGGTGGCCAAAAACTCGTCCTTGCGGCGGTCGGCCTCCTTCAACTCGTTCAGCAGCCGCAGCCTTTCGTAGGCCATGGTGACGTAGTGGCAGAGAGTTTCTAAAAAAGCGACTTCCTCCGGGTCGAAGTGGTCCTTCGTCCGGCTGCCGAAGGAGAGCGTGCCGACCAACCGGTTCTCAGCCACTAGCGGGTTGCAGACGTAGGCCCGGATGCCAAACCTCTTGAGCGACTCTGCCTCTGGGTCATCCGACTGCTGAATTTGCGACACCACGATTGCCCGGCGCTCGAAGGCCACCGTGCCGCAGATCGATTGGCCGAACTCCAGACGAGTCATGGTGCGGGCCGCCTCGAGGGGAATACCATCACAGGAGGCCAGCCGCAGGGCATCGCCGCTGTCGTTCACCAGGTAGTTGAAGTAGACGTCCACTCCCAAGTGCGGCGCGATTTTGGCGATCAGGCCGCGCAGCATCGGGTCGGGGTTGTCGGCGCTCAGCAGCACCGCGGCCGCCTCCCACAGCAGTCGCAGCCGCTGCTCGGCCTGCTTGCGGTGAGTGATGTCTCGGGCAATCTTTGAGGCGCCGATAATGTTGCCCTGCGCGTCGAACACCGGCGACACCGAGAGCGAGATGTTGAGCAACGCGCCGTCCTTGCGGCGGCGGATCGTCTCGTAATGAGCGATTTTTTCTCCTCGGCGGATGCGATCGAGAATCGCAGGTTCTTCATCGACCCGCTCAGGGGGCATGAGCATGGTGACGGGCTGCCCGATCGTTTCTTCCGCCGTGTAGCCGAAGATGTGCTCGGCGCCGCGATTCCAACTGGTGATGATGCCGTCGAGGTTTTTACTCACAATGGCGTCTTCAGACGATTCGACGATTGCCGCCAGCTTGGCTTTTGCCTCATCGACCCGCTCGCGGTAACGGCGGTCGCTTTCGCGCAACTTTTCTTCTTCGCGCCGTCGCTGTCTTTGCTGCAGTACGATGGCCGCCTGGTTCGCGCCGACGCCCAACAGCAGCCGGTCGATTTGGCTGGGAAAACCCGGTTGCTCAGAGCCGACGACCAACAGCCCGCAGTCGCCCTCATACCCAAGCCCAGTGCTTGCCAGCCGCAGGGTACCGCCAGTGAAGAGGTTAGCAATCGTCGGCATCAGCTCATGGTTGCCCGGCGCCAGCGCGGGGTCGATCGCTCCGGCGAGCTGGTTCGTGTCGTTTTCCGCGAGCGGTCCGTTCTCGTTGGCCGCCGCCTCGACGGCTATGTCGCAGCACGAGCCGCCGATTCGCACATAAGCCAGCGCCGCGGGCAGGCTGCGGCAAATTACGCGGCACAACCCTTCGGCAATTTCCCGCACACCCTTGTCGGCCCAGACGGCTGACAGCGTCGAGAGCGCCGCCAGCTCGCGCACGCAGCGGCGCAGCGATTCGGTTTCATCCGCGGCGTGAAGTTTGATATCCAGAGTCATGCAGTTTCGGTCTTTCAGACTTCGCGCCGGCGCGTTGCCGCAGTTCTCGCAGCATTTCATCGGGCGGCACGAAGAACGGATTTTCTTGCAAAATGCCCCCAATGATCACCATCGGGTGCGTCCGCATGATGTCCATCACCACCTCGGCACCAAACTGGTGCAGATCATACGTTCAACAAACGGCGTCGTCATATTTCGGCAGGACGAAATTCAAGCGGGTTTCGTACTCGACGATGTCATCCACGCCGGGCCGGTCTTCCAGGGCCCACTCCATGTTGGCCACCAGCCGCGTCAGCGGGTAGCCCTGTGCTTTGCCGCCCTGCAGAACTTCTTCGATCAAGGCGAGCATCCGGTTCTGGTCGAAGTGGCCTTCCCGCAGGTAGGCGTCTTCCCAGCGGCGGACTTCGAGTTGCCCGTTGCGTTCGGCCTCGTCGACGGCGATGCCCGCCTCTCGCAGGCGGCGGCGATGCTCCGGGTGGTGGTCCTCTTTTACGATGTGGAACGCCTTATCGCCTTGCTCGAAGCCTTCCTGGATGAAGGGCAGCAGCACGCGGTATTCTTCATCCTTGGCATGGAAGAACGCGCAGACATGCCGAGACCGCCCGAGCGGCATTCCGGCTAGACGCACTTCTCTTACTGGGCTCACCATGCGACCCCCCGCGATGAGTGCGGAAACAGGGTCTATCGGTCTCGACGCCCGGATGCCGACCCCGAGAAGGATCCGAATTGGCCCATTATACGAAATGGTCGCGCGAATAGAATAGGCCCGACGCCGTTTGCAAGACGTCCCAGCCGGCGGCAAGCTGGTCTAATAACGCCACAGTCCGCGCAGGAAGAGGCCGTCGAAAGCCATGATGCTCGAGGTGTCCATTTCGGCGAAATGGCCGCTGTAGTTCGTGCCGCCCGATACCCCCAGGTCGAACCAGGCTTGCCAGAGCCAGCCCGCGGAGAACATTAACGTGGGCGTGGGCTGCCACGCCGCGCCCAGCTCGGCTTCGATCACGGGCACGGTCAAGGTGCGATGCGCCGACTGATCGCCCCCCTGCGCGCCCGTGAACAGCGCCCCGGAAGTATTATTAAATCCCCCCACCAGCAGCGACGTAGCGCCACGGGCCACGAGCGAGAAGGGGCTGTCGGGCCGGTAACGCGCTTGGCCCAACAGAGAGAAGTGCGGCCCAAACCCGGTAAAGTGCGAATTGAACGTCCCTGTGCCGAGCGTTCCGTTGGTAGGGTCGACGACGCTGTTGTCGTTGTGCTGGCGAATCGTGGCCCAACGCGCGCCCGCCGCCGGCCGCAGGTTCAGCAGGCCACCGGCCGTCGTGTACCGGCCCACGTAGTCGAGATCAAAAGCGTTGAGGTTGATCGACGAGTTCGAGAGCATCGACTGACCGAAATTGGCCCGGTCGGTGTAAGCGTCGATGAAGAACTGATTCGGCGACGCCGGCGTGGCGACGATCGAGGCGCTGTTGTTGAAATGAAAATAGGTGAACTGCACGGCGGAAGTCGGGGTGAAATTGTATCCCAAATACGTGCGAAAGCCCGAGCTATAGGGAAAATTAATTTCGCGCGCTTGCACCGACTCGTGCGGCAAGCCGTTCACCAACGAATCGGTCGCCGACACATAGGCAATGGCCTGGCTGAAATGCGTGCGCAGCAGCAGGTAATCTGCCCCGGCAAAGACCGAGCCGCCGGGCGAGCTCCAGGCCGTGGTCGGGCAGGGCGAGAGCCCTTGGGGGGCCTGCGCATAGTTCGACCCGAGCGGGGGCGCCGGAGGCGGGGGCGCGATCGCCGCGTCGTTGGACCAGATGCCACTGGCTGGCATGCTTTGCGGCGCGGCCGAGGTGGGCCATTGCGCCGCTGCCGAGACGACCTGGCAGACGACCATCGCCGTCGGCAAAAGCAATCGCGTGGTGATGAGCCTCACATGCGGCCGCATAGGCGCGCTCCTCTCGCCGGTAGGATGGATGGCATCGCAAACGATCCGCCCACTTCGCACCATCGTCCTGTGGCGCTAATCTCACGAATTGTTAAGGCGGACGTGGTTTAAGCTTCCTTGCCCGGATCATCGAGAGTTCTTCGTACAACCGGCATAAACCACATGCTTTGCCCTCGTTTAGCGGGCTTTTGCCGCTCTGTGGCCTTCCGTCGTCGCGTCACGGCCCGCCCTTGGCACTGACTTTGCTCATTTTAAGAGACCGTTCACTTTATGCGTACGAGCCTCGTTTCCTTGCCTCTGTGAGGTGCCCTATGGAACTCTGGGAATTTCATCCGACGCTGATCCATTTTCCAATCGCCTTTCTGATCGCCGCCGTCTGCTACGATTTTTACCTCTGGTCACGGGGCGATTATCGTCCCTCCACCGTTGTCAATGGGTTGTATATCACCGGCGTTTTGACTGCCGCAGTGGCGGCAGCGGCGGGAGCGCTGGCCTTCTTCACCGCCCCGGCGTCGTTCACCGAGGAAGCCGCCGACATGATGTGGTGGCACATCGGGGGTGCCGTGACGCAGTTCGTGCTGTTCGCCATCATCGCCATTGTCCGCTTCCGGCACCGACGCACGGACAGCCCGAGCTGGACGCGCATCCTCGGCCTGGTCGCCACCTTGGTGCTCATCTTCGCCGGCTACGAAGGCGGCTACATGGTCTACCACGGAGCCACGGGCATCGAACCTGGGGTGCTTGCCCGTGACTTGCGCGCAAAGCAAGAACGAAAGACCGAAATGGCCGCGAAGCGCGCCACCGGCGACCGCGAAACCACCACCCGCTAAGAGTACGGTGTTTGCTCGATTTTCGAGCATTTCTGCCAAAAAAAGCGGAAACGGTGTCACTACCGCCCCGCGCGGCGCTTGAACCGCTTCCAAAGAAGTGTTTATATTGATCTTTTCTGCTTAACCGGCGCTTTCATGACGGAAATGCCAATGCGTGTTCTTGTCGTTGATGACAGCCCTGATACGGCGATGACCTTAGCCGTGCTTTTGAAGCATTGCGGCCACGAGGCGAAAGCCGCCCTCGGCGGCGAGGCGGCCTTGTACCTCGCACCGTTCTTCCGTCCCGATTTAATGTTCATCGACTTGGCCATGCCCACGGTCGACGGTTTGACGGTCGCCCGCCAGCTTCGGCAAACCACCGAGTTTGCAGGTACGCCGCTGATCGCCGTGAGCGGTTACGTCGATGCCGAGCATCGCGAGCTGGCCACCGCGGCGGGCTTCAACGGTTTTCTGGCCAAGCCCTTCGCGCTGCTCGCTCTGCAAGAAACCATCGAGCGATTCACCGCGAAGGCTGCTTGAGTGCCCCACGGCGGGCCGAAAGCGGGTTGGCGATGGTATTGCGCGACGATCCACCCGCCAGATCGCCTACGACGGCCATCAACTCATTCAGCTTCACCGGCTTGCGAAGGTGGCTCTGATAGCCCGACTGCAGGCAACGCTGCCGATCTTCCGCGCGAGCAAAAGCCGTGAGGGCGATCGCGGGTGTGCGGCAGCCCGCGCTGCGAACCGCACGAATAAAATCATAGCCGTCCTCCTCGGGCATACCGATGTCGCTGATGATGACGTCCGGCTGGAAACTGTTTACCAGCATGCGGGCTTCGGCTGATGACGACGCCAGCGCGGGAGTCGCTCCGCAATTGAGAAACACCCGCTGCAACCAATCGCGGGTATCGCATTCGTCGTCGACCACCAACACTCTGACTCCGCTGAGGTCGATCCCATCACCGTCATCAGGCGATGCGACATCATCGCTCGTCGCCAGGCCCCCTCGCTCGCGCGCGGCGGCATGGACCGGAAGTTGAACCAGAAAAGTCGCTCCCCTTCCTTGACCCGGGCTCAGCGCTCGCACGGCGCCGCCGTGCATCGTGATCAGGCTCTTGACGATCGAGAGGCCGATTCCCAAACCTCCGTGCTGGCGTTTTGTCGAAGCGTCGGCCTGAGTGAAACGGTCAAATAGCCGGGGCAGAAACTCGGGATCGATACCCTGCCCGGTATCGTTGACGCTCACTTCCACCAGGCCGCCCACCTCGCGCGTGAAAACACGTATCACGCCACCCTCGGGAGTGAATTTGACCGCGTTGACCAACAAGTTCCAAAAGACCTGCTGGAGTCGTGACGCGTCGCCATTGACCACCACGGGGTCGGAAAAGCTCACTTCGAGACGAAGTTTCTTGCCCTCGATGGCCGGGGCGACGGTATCGAGGCTGGCGCGCAGGATTTCCAACAGATTCACCGGTCGCATATCGAGCAGCAATTTTCCGGAAACGATACGGCTCATGTCGAGCAGATCGTCGATCAATTGCGTCTGCGCTCGTACGTTGCGGTCGATAATCGCGATTCCTTGCTTCAGTGTCTCCTGATCGACCTCGCGCAGCGTCAACATCTGGGTCCAGCCGTAGATGGCGGTCAGTGGCGTCCGCAGTTCATGACTGAGGGTGGCCAAGAACTCGTCCTTCATTTGGCTGGCGCGCTGGGTCTCTTCCTGCAATTCACGGGCGTGCATCTCCGCCCGGCGAATTTGCTCGAGTTGGTCGCGAATCTGGTATTGGCGCAGGCGCCCCCGCAGGGCGGCTTCGAGTGCGCTCACCACGGAACGGCTCGGCGCCGGCCGTTCCAACAGCGTCACGTTTCCTAACGCTCGCAGCACGCCCGCGGCGCTTTCTGAATGAGCGCCGCCGCGCATCAGCAGCACCACCGGCAATTGAGACCACGACGGTTGCTCGTGAATGACCCTGAGGAGTTGACCGATGCCCGGCGCCGTGAGCGATTCTTCCGTCAACAGCACGGCGCCCGCACCCGCGGCGACTTCGACGCTGAGCTCGTCGAGATCGCGGCAACGCGTGCAATGCAGCCCCGCGGTCGCCAGCAATGCCACGGTCACTTCGCCATCGCGGCGCGTGGGCGGCACATGGAGGATGCGCTGCTCATGGTCGACGATGGCGGATGACATAGGCTACCTTGCGACTGCGGCTCTCTTACAGCTTCGTTTTCGCTTTTGCGTCAAGCTCGACGGGAATTCCGCTGAGAATTCCGCGAAACTGGGTCAGTGGCTCGCTCAGGTGAATCCCCTTTTCGTCGAACCACAACTCGCGGATGGTTTCTTCGTGCGGGCCGCTTCGCTTTTTGACCACCGAGATCGCTTTTTTGACCTTCCCCGCGTGCTCGAAATAGCGGAACAGCACGACCGCGTCGGCCAGATAACTGGTATCCACCGGCGCCTGCATATGACTGCCAACCACCCCATGCTGGGCCACCACGAGCAGCGTGGTGACACCTTGACGGCCCAAGTACGTGAGCAGTTCGTGCAGTTGAACCGCAAGAAATTTTTCTTCCGGCATGGCGTTCAAGTAACCGTTCAGGCTGTCGATCACCAACACCTTGGCGCCGTCGGCTTCGACCGCCTGCCGGACCATGTGCGCAAACTCACCGGGCGATACTTCGGCGGGGTCGATCTGGCGCACGCGCACCTGGCCGGCCGCCGCGCCGTGCTGAAAGCGAATACCGAGCGACTCGGAACGCACCGCCAGCGTGGCCTCGCTTTCGTCGAACGCGAAGATGACCGCGTGATCGCCTTGTTCGGCGGCGGCCACGGCATACTGCACCGCAATCGTAGATTTTCCCGAACCCGCCGGACCCATCAACAAGGTGCTTGTGCCTCGATCCGGTCCGCCCGCGAGGAGCGCATCGAGGGCGGCGATGCCGCTTTTGACGCTTTGAGGCGTAAACGGCTGTTCATGCTCGACCGCCACCAGCCTGGGAAACACCCTGAGGCCGCCGCGCGTGATCGTAAAGTCGTGAAAGCCGCCGCGGAAATCGCTGCCGCGCATCTTCATCACGCGCAAGCGGCGCCGATTGGCTCCGTACAACGGCGCAAGTTGTTCGAGCGAAATCACGCCGTGGGCGATGCTTTGCAGGTGCAGATCGGAACCCTCCGATGTCTTATCGTCGAGCAACAGAGCGGTACAAGCGCGTCCGACGAAGAACTGCTTCAACGCCAGGATTTGCCGCCGATAGCGCAGCGAGCTTTGCGCGAGCAGCCGCAGCTCGGAAAGCGAATCGAACACGACCCGGCTAGGATCGATTCTTTGCACCGCATCGAGTATCCGTTTGGTCGTTTCCTGCAGCTCGACCTCTGCCGCGGGATACATCGTCACCTGGGCGTCGCTATTGAAGTCATGCTCATCGGAAATCAGCTCGACGATGTCGATGCCGTCGAGCGACCAGCCGTGCGACGCCGCCCCGGCGATCAATTCGTCTTTGGTCTCCGAGAGGGTGATGCAGAGGCATCGTTCGCCCTGCCTCACGCCTTCCATGAGAAACTGCAACGAGAGCGTCGTCTTGCCCGATCCCGGATTTCCGTCGACCAGGTAAAGCCGGTGGGGAATGAAGCCGCCGCCCAGCACTTCGTCAAACCCCGAAATGCCGGTGCTGGCGCGTTGCGGAGTTTGCACAGATCGTCTCGCCCTTTGAAAGTCCCCTCGGTCTGGCCAAGCGCCGCCGCTTCGGCCACGATACGTAGAATACCATTTTCCGCCGGCGCATGGGGAGACTCGAAACGGAACGAATCGAAAAACCGAGCGATGCCTGGATCGTCCTCGGCGTACGCGGGTTTCGGCGCCAATGCCAACAGCGGCGAAAATGAATCGCTCGGCACCTTATGCCAATTCTTGACTCTTAAGACGAATCGTCTTACGATCATGGGCGTCTTGGTCGACATGTTGTGTCCGACGCCGTTTTGCCCTTCGAGTTCATTCCCAGCAGATTCGAGGCACATCGATGGTGGTCCATTCATGCTCGCGGTCGGGATTGTTCGGGGGACTGTGGCGCTTTGCCTGGCGCAAAGCGGATTTCCGATGCTCGCTTGTCACATTCGTAATTTTGGCAATGACGAGCTTTTCTACGCTCGTCACGGCGGGCGACGAGCCGCAGGCGAACGCTCAGGAGCGCAAAAGCGCCGCGCTGCGGGCGGCGAGTGCGCACATGCGACAGATGACGCTGTACCCAGTCGATCACGCTCGCCGGCACGGCCGACGTCGTGCTCGATACGCCGAAGAACGGCCGGTGGGAGCCGCAAACGACGGCTGGGGAATGGAACGATGTGCCAAGTGCGCCGCCGCCTGCCGATAAGGAAGCGGTCCGCCTGCGGCAACTGAAAGACATCGCCCGACTATTTGCGGCGCACGAAATCTGGGACCCCGACCGTTCGCGCTATGAGTTGCGGTTGCTGGTGCAGCCGGTTCATCGCTACAGCGATCCGGAGGAAGGCATTCACGACGGGGCCGTGTTCGTCTTCGCACACGGCACGAATCCCGAATGTCTGTTGCTGACTGAAGCCGTCGGCGGCGCGCTGGACTCGGCCCATTGGAAATACGCGCTTTTGCGTTCGTCGGATGCCGAAGCCCATGTCGAGATTGACGGCAATGAAGTGTGGACGTGCGAGCGCCAGGGGCGCACCAGCGGCGAGAAGTTCAAGCCCTACTGGGCGTTTCACTGCCCGCTGGAAGCGGCTACGATTCCGCCGTGAAACCAGACATCGCCGGGGGCGCCGCCATTGGCCGACACCGACCAGATCGGCTTGCCGTCGAGGTCGGCCTCCAAGGCGGCCATGCTCCGCCGCGTGAGAGCGTACCGCCACTCGGACTTCCCATTGTGCCGAGTGGCCTCGAGAACTAAGACCACTTCCGGATCGGTCCCCTGCACGAAGGCGAAGAGCGCGCCGTCGATCAGGTTGTCACGCTTTGTCTGATAGCGGTAGAGTGGGCGCGGCAGCAGCCGCAACTGCTCGCCGCCGGCGTCGCCCGTCAAACGGCACGTAAAGCGACGGGCAAGATCTTTCATCTGCCGCAGCAGCTTTGCCGCCGAATCGGCCGGCACTGGGGCGCCGGCCAGCGGGGCCGGTTCGATGCCGGCCGCCGCGGGATGCCAGATGGTCTGCCCGTTATGTTTCGCGACCAGCTCGCTCGTGGAGAGCGAATGGAACGCGTGGGAGAGGATTCCATGATCCCAGATGCAAGCGATCGCCTCGGGCCGACCTTGGTGGGTCCAGACGAACGTGGCGCCCTCGGGTGTCTCGCGCGTTGGGTTGGGCCAGCGCAGCACCGGCTCCTTTTGCATCTCGAGTGGAAGGCGATCGGGGCCGAGAAACAATTGGTAGCCGGCCGCAACCCGGTCGATCGCCTCGCGTGCATCAACGCTGGCCGGCGCCGCCGGTTCATCGGCGGCTGCGATTTGCGGCCCGATAACCCCAAGCACCACCACAGCCCAGACCACGGCCCAGCGATGGGGCGGTCGTGAGACCGCCCCACAACGGAGTTGTATCGCCGCCACCGCTGCCAAGCATCTCGAAAGGATCTTTCTCGCGCGTCGGTGGAACATGGCTCCGGCTCCTTCTTGGCGAGCTGATGAAGAGCAGCCGTCACAATAACGACAAAATGTCTTACTTGCAAGCGGCGGCACAACGGACCTGGCGCTCGAACCGAATTCACCGCTTGCGCCCGGTCGTTCCAACTTCAAC
>DATFDL010000339.1:0-21168 GCA_035252155.1 Pirellulales bacterium
CATGCCGCGGCCGCCGACGTGCAGGCGGTGGCGCGGCCCGCCTTGCGGCATCGGATCGCGGTCAACTACACTGCCCAGGCTGCCAATCTCGGCAGCGACGAGTTGATCGATCGGCTGTTGGCGGCCACTCCCGCCGACCGACCGTACCAGAAGCCTGGATAAAATTTGGGAGAATGCCAATGTCAATGATCGGCCGACGAGAAATCTTGAAATCCAGTATCGGCGCAGGCGTCCTGGTTGCCACGCCGGCGCTGCTCGCTCAAGATGCGACGAGCGACTCCGCCAACCGCGCCGCGCCACAAGATCGTACCTCGAAACAAGGAGCAACCGTGGAAAGTGGTCCCAAAGTTACGACATTTCTGATGTTCGAGGGCAAGGCCGAAGAGGCGATGAACTTTTATGTCTCGCTCTTCGAAAACTCGAAGATCGTCGAACTGAAGCGGTATGGCCCGAATGAAATGGGCAAAGAGGGTTCGGTGTTCCTGGCGGTGTTTTCGTTGAACGGCCAGACCTTCAAGTGCATCGACAGCCCCGTCAAGCACGGTTTCACGTTCACGCCCGCCATCTCGCTCTATGTCTCGTGCCCGGACGAAGCGAAGATCACGCGATACTTCGAGGCGCTCTCGGCCGACGGGCAGGTGCTGATGCCGCTGGCCGAGTACCCGTTCAGCAAGAAGTTCGCGTGGGTCAACGATCGGTTCGGCGTTTCGTGGCAGTTGAGCGTGTAAGGGAGTCATTCTTCGTTCTGGGACATCGCGGCGCCCGTAGGATGGCCGTCAGGCCGTCTAACCAACGGCGACGGCCTGGAAGGCCATCCTACAAACCATTTGCCGCGACACTACCTGGGATCTACCGTCATGCGCCAGCTACCGTCCGGCTCGGGTTGCGCGACGATCGACACATCGAGAAACCGGCGGAGCACTTCGCAGTTGGTTGTAAAGTGGCTCGAAGGCGGCAGCGTGACGAATTCGCCGCCGCCCGCCAACGCCAGCGGCAGCAGAAGCTGATCGGCCAAATGCTCGCCGACGGGCACGCCGGAGGCCAGCCAGCGCTGGGCCTCGGCGGCGGCTTCGCCGGCCACAACTTCGGCCCGCATGCCGCGGCGGCCAAAGCCGGTGAAAACCTCGGTGACGTGCTCGCACTCGACGTCGATCGTCACCAGGTTGCCCGGCCCAAAGTTGCCTTCGTAGCGCCGCGTCTCCAGACAGTTGCCGGGCCAATCGAGCGCGGCCGCCACGGTGGCCAACTCGCGCTCGGCAATATGATCGGGCAGGTTGGCGATCACCGCCTGACAACTACGCCGCATGATCGCGCCGCGCTCGACGATCGCCACGGGCTTCAGCCGAGCGGCTGGCTCGATCTTGGCCTGCAACCGTCCGCCGCCCACCGGATAAAAACCCGGCCGCTCAAGAGTCAGCGTCACCCACGGCCCCAGCCGGTTCAAAATCGGCAGAAAGGCCCGCTCCAAAAAATCAACCGGCGGAGCGAACGGGTTGTGCGTGCCGCCGATCAGTTCCAGGGTCGAACGTCCGCCCGCCAGCATCAGCGGCGGCAGCACCGTTTGCAGCACCAAGGTGGTGCTACCCGCCGAACCGACATCGAACCGATAATCGCCCGGCAGCGTTCGCCGCGGCTGAAAGGTGATTTGCTGCGAGCCGACCTGATCGCCCGACACCGCCGCGTCGCTAATTTGAGCCGCCGCCAGCACCGCCGTCAGGTGCTGCCGGCGAAGTCCGGGCTTGTCGCGCTTCGCGCGGATTTTTTCGATGCGGATCGGCGTGCCGGTAACGATCGCCAGGGCCAGCGACGTCCGCAGGATCTGCCCGCCGCCCTCGCCTTGAGAACCATCAATGGTTAGCATGCACTTTCATCCAAATCCGCATCGCTTACCGATCAGCCGGCCATTATGCCTGAAGTTCCAACACCTCAAGACAGCCGCCGGTCGAATTTGGTTCGGGATGACAATCCATACAAACCGACAACAGCGGCTGCGGCGGAGGGGGACGCCACAAGCGTTGACGGGATGCGCGACCGCACTCCTTTCGCGTTTCAGGCCGTCCGCTTCTCACTTTACGCGCCAGTGTTGCTGAGCGCCGCGAATCTTATCGTGCGGGAATCGCTCGGCGTCAATCATCCGGGCACGAAAGGGTTCGCGATTCTCTGCCTTATCGCGATCGTGGCCGCGTTTTTCCTGGGAATCGTGGGAATGGTCGGAAGCTTAAAGCGTGCGGCTTTTTGGTCGGCCTTCCTCGGACTGTTCGGGATGTTGCTCAACGGGATCATCCTCGCCGCGGCTGCTCGCTTGTGGACTTAATCCACCGACGCTCTTTCAGCGAGAAGCGTAAGAATGTCATCAGTCTGTGCCTCGTTTGCGGCGTCGGTTGATGGTTGCAACGATTCGATGAGCGCCGGGGCATCGCTAAGGCTCTGACCCAGCCACCAACCGGACTGAGGAATTCGACAACTCCGCACTCCGCACTCCGCACCGCCCCCATCTCATTTTATGCCTTTTTCCTCCCCCGATTCCGGCCTAAACTTCAGATATGCCTGAACAGACTTTTTTAGCCGAACATTTCATCAACCGCGAGTTGAGCTGGCTGGAGTTCAACGCGCGGGTGCTGGAAGAAGCCGTTGATGAATCGAACCCGCTGTTGGAACGCGTCAAGTTCCTCAGCATCTTCAGTTCGAATCTCGACGAGTTTTTCATGGTCCGCGTGGCCGGTCTGCGTGAACAGGCCTTTGGCGACGGCGCCCCAGAGGATTATTCGCCCGACGGCCTGCGGCCGCTGGTGCAGTTGCAGCGGATCGCCGCCCGAACCAAAGAGCTGGTGGCCGCTCAATACCGCTGCTGGAACGAATCGGTCGTTCCGCAATTGGCCGAACAGCGCATCCGGCTACTCAAGCACGATGAACTTTCGGCCGAGCAACGGACCTCGCTCGATCGTTTTTTTCTGGAACGGGCGTTTCCCATTCTCACGCCGATGGCAGTCGATCCGGCGCACCCCAGCCCGCGTTATCATAACCGCGGGCTCTACCTGGCCGCGATGCTCGAACGCGAACATGGCCTGGGCCCCAAGCACCTGTTCGCCGTGGTGCAGTTGCCGCAGGTGCTGCCGCGACTGGTGCCGCTCGCCCAGGGTGAAGAGCTGCAGTTCATCCTGCTCGAAGACGCCGTCTCGGCCCGCTTGCCGGAGCTGTTTGGCGGGTTCGACGTGCATTTCAGCACCACCTTCCGCATCACGCGCGACAGCGACATCGAGCTGCTCGAACAAGAGTCGGACGACATGCTGCGGCTGATCGAAGACCGGCTCAAGGCGCGGCAACGCGGGCAGGCCGTGCGGCTCGAAGTGGCCGCCAGTGGCAACGAAGAGCTGATCCGCATGATCGTCGATCCCGAAGAGCTGCAAGAAGGCGACGACAGCTCGGATTCGTACAGCGAGATCTATCGCATTCCCGGCCCACTCGACCTGACGGCCATGATGGACCTGCTGCGCGTGCCCGGCCGCGAGCATCTGCGCGATCCGCCGTTCACGCCGCGGCTGCCGCGGGGCCGGCGGTCGCGCGGCGGCGACGACATCTTCGCCAACATCCGCCGCAACGACATCTTGCTGCACCATCCGTTCGAATCGTTCGATCCGGTGGTCGAGTTCGTCAGCCGGGCGGCCAAAGACCCCAACGTGCTGGCCATCAAGCAGACGCTCTACCGCACCAGCGGCGACTCGCCGGTGACGCGGGCCCTGATGCAGGCCGCCGAGAACGGCAAGCACGTCACCGCCCTGGTCGAGCTGAAAGCCCGCTTCGACGAAGCCGCCAACGTGAGCTGGGCTCGCCAGCTCGAACGCTCGGGCGTTCACGTCGTGTTCGGCTTTTTGGATCTGAAGACCCATTGCAAGCTCTCGCTGGTAGTCCGGCAAGAGGCGGGCGTCGTGCGCCGCTACGTTCACCTTTCGAGCGGCAACTACAATCCCACGACCGCGCTGGTCTACACCGACCTGGGCCTCTTCACCGCCAACGAGGACATCGCCGCCGACGCTTCGGCCCTGTTCAACCTGCTGACCGGCTATTCGCAGGGTCACGTCTGGCGCAAGCTGGTGGTGGCCCCGGCCGACTTGCAGCGCCGCACCATCGAGCTGATCGACGAACAGGCCCAACGGGCGGCGGCGGGGCGGCCCTCGCGGATCTTCGCCAAGATTAACTCGGTGGTCGATTATCGCGTTATCGAGGCGCTCTACCGGGCCAGCCAGGCGGGCGTGCCGATCCAACTGATGTGCCGCGGCATCTGCTGTCTGCGGCCGGGGCTGCCCGGCATCTCCGAGACGATCGAAGTGCGAACCATCGTCGATCGGTTTTTGGAGCACAGCCGCATCTTTGTGTTCGGCCCCGACGAAGACGCGCAGGTTTTTCTGGCCAGCTCCGACTGGATGCCGCGCAATTTTTACCGGCGGGTCGAGGCGATGTTTCCCATCGAAACGCCCGAGCTAAAGCAGCGGATCTTAAAGGAGATCGTGCCGGGCTATTGGCGCGACAACGTCAAGTCGCGCGTGCTGCGTCCCGACGGCAGCCACTACCGCCTGCAACCGGCCGACGGCGAGCCGCGCTACCGCGTGCAAGAGGAGCTGCTCAGCCTGCGGCCCGAGCTCGTGGTAGGCGACAGCGATTTCAGCGGCAACGGCTCGCTCGTGCCCGGCGAGGCGGCGCTGCCCCGCGTGTAAATTGCGGGACCAAAGGCTGCGTAAACTTTATTATGCATAAGAACAGAAGCAAACTGCATCTAGCCACTGAAACAGATGTCAGGCGACCCCAGCGGACTCGCAGCCCGTCAGCGGATCGAGGCGATCATCCGCAGTCTTGAAGAAAGTGGCGGTCGGGCTGCGCCAGTCGAGGAATCAACCGCCCTGGCCATGTCCCAGCCGCGTGTCGTGAGCGATCTCGTCATCGCCGTCATGCGCCGGTTCCCCGAGGGCGGCACCTTCCTAGACGCGGCCCTTAGCTATTTACCGCCGGAAAAATGGCCGTTGCTGGTCGAAGTAGCCCTGGAGGCCCTTGAAAGCCCTACTGCTACCAATATCGGCGCAGCGGAATCGGTGATCTGCTACGCCAGCTTCCAGTGCCCATCGGCGCTGCATGCTCATCTTAACCGCATCTTCCGCATCAGACCGAACGCAGGCACCTACTTTGAGCCTTACCCTTGGCGAGAATCTGGCGACCGGCATCTCGCCTATTTGCAGGGCATAATGGAAGATCCAAATAGGGCAACCGAGGAGTGCCGACGAGCCTGGGCCGCATTGTGCCAAACCAGGACGAGCCGAGCGATTGAAGTTGCTGTATCACAGGCGAATACTGTTAAACCACCAGATGGATCGGTGGAACAATGGCTGGAGGTGGAGTTACACGTCGTCGGATTTCATCGAGAGGGGAGTTCGCTAGGGCGACTTTGCCCGCACGTTCTTTACCATATTCAGTTCGATGAGAGATTTTTTGAGCGGCTATCCCGCCCGCCTTGGCTTGCGTGGGTCCATCCGACATGGCGGCTTCCAGGGCGGGCAAACAGCGCCTCATTCGGCGGCGTTAGCCAAGCCAAGTGCTCGGTGTGCGGTAGTAGCTTGCACCGATTGCTGATACTCGACCCAGTCCCATCGGGCGTTGGAATCACGCGGCTAAGAAAGGTGGAACTTGCTACGTGTCTATCGTGCTTGGGATGGGAAGTTCCGCGGTTGTTCTATCGGCACGATGCAAGCGGCACTCCGCGGAACGTGAATTACGACGGTCCGCTCGTAAGACCGGAATTTCCGGTTGGCCCTCTACGCGAAGCAGTAGTCGGCCTAGCTGAAACTCCACCGCGCTGGTACTGGCAGGATTGGGGGTGCAGCAATAGTCGGGAGAACCTAAACAGAGTCGGCGGCGAACCTTGCTGGATACAGAATCCAGAGTATCCGAGATGTCCGTCATGCGCAGACATAATGCCGTACCTGTTTCAATTGGATTCCGACCTTCCTACAGCCGATGGTGGCGAATGGCTTTGGGGCAGCGGCGGAATCCTTTATGGTTTTTGGTGCGATGGATGCCAAATAAGCGGTTTTCTTTGGCAATGTACTTGAAGCATACAAAAGGGGCACCCTGGCTTCCCAGGTCGCTACCGCATCCGGGACCGCAGTCAGTTCAACTCCCCGCGAGATTCGCATTTGATTTGTTCGATGCAGCGGACGTTCACTCGCCCGTTACGAACTTTTCGTCAGCCGGGACTTTAGCTCAGCCCGAAGCCGGCTTGCGATACGCTCAAGCTCGGGCAGGGGCAATGCTTGCAATTCCTCATCGGACATAACGTCTTGACCCAGCATTTCCTGCAGGTTTCGAACGTCGTCGCGCCGCGCCTCGGCTCGCCCCTTCTCGATCCCTTCGTCAAGTTTCTCAGCGAGGGCTGTATAAATATCGCGTTGCAATTTCAGGTGCGATTCGTACCGTTCTCGGTCGCGTTCACTTTGCGAGATCATAATCGACCTTTGGATCAACTCGAATCTTCATGCGAGAAGCGATACTGGGTCGCGGAATGGCGACGGAGCGTTACACGCCAAAAACTGTTTCCACATTTCCGCGCAGCACCTGGCGGCCGAGATCGTAGGCGCGTTCCTCGCTCCAGCCGCGGTCGATGACGAACCGCTCGGCCAAAATCTTGGCCAAAATGTGCTTGTACATGGCAAACTTGGACAGGGCGAACTCCAGCTTGTACATGTCGCTGTAATAGCCGATCTGCTTGGTGCGCGGCACGGCTTCGAGTCGGGCGGCGGCGTCGTGCTCGATGAAGGTCGGCGTGTTCGAGTACCACCAATGCCCGTGCGTCACTATGTTCGGAAAAATCCAACTGTAGCTGGCCAGCTCTTGATTGGTGACGCTGGCCAACACGGAAATCGGAAAGACCACCTGTGGAAAGGCGTTGAACAGCTCGCGGTATTGAATCAGCGAGACGCGGCTGTCATAGAGGTCCTGGCCTTGGTAGACGCCGGCGGCATAGACGGCCCGATTGACGCCGATCATCAAGTCGAACGGCAGCCGCGTCTCGGCGCAAAATTCGGCCAACGTCCAAAACACGAAGTTGGCCAGTTCTCGGCGGCGCTCGAGGGCCGTGTTTTCACCACCCGACAACACCGCGGCTAGCGCCGCCTGGCCCGCGGCCCGCTCGACGCGCACGGGCGCAAAGTCGGGCGGCAGCGAAATGGCGCAGGCCCGCGCCCCGCGCCGCGTAAACCGATCGAACAATCGGCCCAGAGCCTGCCGCAACGTCGATACATCGTGGACCGCCACGCCCGAAGATTTTTGCAGCCGCTCTTGCACCTGCGGCCGGGCAAAATGAAACACCAGGTCATCGGTCCGCAGGCAAGGTATGTAGAGCCGCGTATCAAAGCCTTCCAGCGGGTCGTCAAAATCGTTGGTCAAAAAGACGGCTTGCAGCTTGCTCTGCTTGAGCACCTGGGCGGCCCAATCGGGCTGGCTCATCTTGGCCGCCGCCGCGTCGTACAGCCCCTCCCAGTTGGCGACGGTCAGCCGCTCGTGGCCGAAGCCGAACAGCTCGCGGGCCATTTCCATCAGCCAACTGTATTGAATGGTATTGTCGAGCGGGCCGAGCGCCTCAACCAGCCGCCGAACCTTTTCCTTGGGATCGAGTCCCGGCTGTTCGATCCGCTGCTTGGGCAGGCCGGCCGAATGGGCCAGCTCGGTGTAATAGTGATAGCCCAGCACGTCGGCCAGCGTAGTCGAGGCCGGCGCGTGCGGGTTGATATGGGTGTGCGGATCGATCAGCACGAGCGCGTCGAGCTGGTCGAACAGGCGTTGTCGTAAGGCTTGCGACATAATCAGGTCAGCGAACGAAAAATAACTTCGGCAATTTTTGTCGGCCCCTCACCTGACCTCTCCCGGAGGGAGAGGAATAATACGACGAAGTTATTTTTCGTCCGCTTTTCAAGTGAGGTCATGATATTCGCGCCACTGAAAAATCGCCAGCGCCAGCATCAACGAGCCCAGCGCGATGCCGCCCAGCGCCCAGGCGGCGGTGGCGGGGATGAGCGGCTCGAACCAGGTGGGGCGTTCGAGCCCGTCGGCCGCCGCCAGGGCATACATGATCGAGCGGCCGTAGTAATTGACCGCCGCGCGCTTGACGATGCCCGGCATGTTGCCCAGCACAAACTCAAAGAACACGGCGTAGATCAGGGCCACAATCGTCGAGTGCCGCAGCAGCACGGCGAACAGGTGGAACAAGCCGAGATACGCGAACGTGATGTAGATGATCGCGGGCAGAAAGATGGCGTAGGCCAGTCCTCCGGCCTCGCCTGCCAGCCGACAGTAAAGATAAAAGCCGCCCGTCGTCAGCCCCAGGGCCAGCGGCAGCGTGGCGGCGAATTTTGCCAGCAGCACTAACCAGCGGGGAACGGGCCGGATGAGCAGAAACAAGAGGGTGCGGTCCTCGCGATCGGCACCCAGGCTGGTGGTGCCGTAGGCCAGCGCGCAGACGGGCGCCAAAAAACCGACAAACACCAGAATCACAAATTCGCAAAAGTCCTGAAAGGCCATGTTGATGTCGCTCATCCGGTCGAAGCGTCGGCGGAGCAGGAACAAGGCGCCTCCGGCCAGCGGAAGCAAGACCATCAGGCTGCTGGTCGACCAGAGCAACCGCCGAAAGGTCAGCCAAAAGAGCGTCAACCACGCTCGTGCCAATGCGATCACGCGCGCCGCTCCAGATAATCGAAAACCGCCACAGCGCCGGCGTCGAGCGTTTGCAGGCGCCGGACGTCGAAACGATGTTCGCCCACCAGCCGCCCGACTTCGGCGAAGAACCGGGCGGGCTGGCGGGTGCTCACCGTGAGGGCGTCGTCGCGGATTTCGACGCCCCGCACGTCGGGCAGTTCGGCCAGAAGCGCGGCCAACTGCCGCGGCCGGTCGCTCGCAATTTCGACCAGCAGCGGCTGGTCTTCGAGCGAGCCACGCACCTCGGCCAGTGTGCCCGACGCGATGATCCGGCCGCGAGAAATCATGATGATTCGATCGACCAGTCGCTCGAGCTCGGCCAGAATGTGGCTGGAGATGACGAGCGTCTTGCCGCGCCCGGCCAGCTCGATCAGCAGCGTTTTGATTTCGCGTCGCCCGCCGGGGTCGATGCCGTTGAGCGGTTCGTCGAGCAGCAGCACCTGCGGGTCGTGAACCAGGGCCTGGGCCAGCTTGATTCGCTGCCGCATGCCATGGCTGCACCCGCCCAGGCGGCGTCCTGCACGGGGGGCCATTCCCACTTCTTCCAGGGCCAGCTCGGCGCGGCGGCGCGCCTCGCGGCCCGAGTAGCCATAAAGCCGCGCCATGGTGACCACAAACTCGCGGCCGGTCATGTCGTCGTAAAAGCGGTCGAGGTCGGGGCTATAGCCGAACAGCCGCTTGGCGGCGGTCGACCAGGCGGTCAGATCGTCGAACCGCACCTGGCCTTGGCTGGGACGCAGTTGGCCGCTGCCCAGCTTGATGAGCGTCGATTTGCCGGCGCCGTTGGCGCCCAACAGCCCCGTGATGCCCGGCCCGATGCGGCACGTGACATTGTTGACGCCGATCACCGGCCCGTAGAGCTTGGTGACGTGCTCGAACGAAAGAATCATGCGCATGCACGAAAAAGGCTCGCGTAGGCGGGGCAGGTACCTACGCGAGCCAAGCTACTTAGGCCCACAGTAGGCGGGGCAGGAACCTCCCGCGGGCCGAGTAATTGAAAATGTACCAATCTTCGCCGCGATTGCAAGCGAATTCTGAGAAAAATTCTTGGTAGCCATGCGAGGGGGGTGCGGCCTGTGTGGGAGACTGGCCTTCCGATGCTGTCATTCTCCGGGAGGATGGCCTTCCAGGCCGTCCAGATTGCCAATCTTGTCGGATCGCGATGCACCTTTGGATCTAGTTAGGCATGGCTCCGATGTCCAAAGGGATTTTTCCGCCCACCTTATGGCGTGACGAGCAGCCCTGGACAAAGCAATCCGTCTCTCGCTTCGCCACCACGCCAAACCTGGGGCCTGGTCTGAGTTGCGCAGGCCGAGCGATCCCACGGATTAACGCGATCGGGTTCAAACTTAAGGCTCTTCCGCAGAATCTGTGGGTGGTTTCGCCGTCAAAGTAGTTGAGCCTGCGTTTTTTAGGCATTTTCCGGGCAAATAAATGACGCACGATTGGGGATCGGATTTGGCAGTGGTATAGTGGCAGTTGCCTGGTGAAACAGAGATCATTTATTTGCCCGGACATGCCTTAGAAAACGCAACGTTGCTCAGCTCACCGGTGCTGAAACAACCCCAGATTCTGCGGAAGAGCCAAAAAAAATAGGCCCGGCGATTTTAGGGTACTGGACTCGACCATGTTCGTCGCCTTTGGCGAAATCATGTTGCGAATCGCCCCGGAAGGGCATTGGCGGTTTCGCCAGTGCCTGCCCGGTCGGGCGGAACTATCGTTCGCGGGCGCCGAGGCCAATGTCTGCGCCGCGCTGGCGTTATGGGGCGCGCCCTGCCGCTATCTGACTGCGCTGCCGGTCAACCCCATCGCCGAGAGCCTACTGGGCGTCTTGCGCGGGCTGGGCATCGACACCCAGAATGTCGTCGGCCGCGACGCCGGACGCCTGGGAATCTACTTTGTCGAGACCGGCGCCAACCAACGCAGCTCGACCGTAATCTACGATCGCGAACACAGCGCCATCAGTCTGGCTTTGCCCAAGGAATACAACTTCGCCGCCGCGCTCGACGGAGCGAAATGGGTACACATCAGCGGCATCACGCCGGCCTTGAGCGAGAACGCCTTTGCCGCGACGCTCGAATTGGTTCGACTTGCCAAAGAACGTAACCTCGGCGTCTCGTGTGATTTGAATTTCCGCAACAAGCTCTGGCGGTGGAAGCCCGGCTTTTCGGCCAAGCAACTGGCCCACGAGTGCATGACCCAAATTTTGCCGCACGTCGATCTGCTGATCGCCAACGAGGAAGACGCCGGCGACGTGTTGGGCATACACGCCGAAGGAACAGCCATCGAGCAGGGACGAATCAATCCGGCGGCGTATGAACAAGTGGCCCGCGCGGCGGTCGGTCTGTTTCCCAACATTTCGCGCGTGGCCGTCACGTTGCGCGAAAGTGTCTCAGCCAGCCACAACAACTGGAGCGCCATGCTCTTCGACGCGCCGACCGACCGTGCGTACTTCGCCCCGCTCGACGCCGAGGGCCAGCACCGCCCCTACGAAATCCGCGACATCGTCGATCGCGTGGGCGCCGGCGACGCCTTTGCCGCCGGGCTTTTGTATGGCCTGCACTCGGCTGATTATGCTTCACCTGAGAGGGCCTTGCAGTTTGCCGTGGCGGCCAGTTGCCTGAAGCACTCGATCAAAAGCGATTTTAATTACGTGACCAAAGAAGAAGTCGCAGCTCTTGCCGCGGGCATTGCCTCGGGTCGCGTACGGCGCTGACCGTAGAGTAAGCGTCCTCGCTTGCTCAGGATTGGCGAGCGAAGCAAGTAATCATTTGGCGCCCTGCAAAACGGGTAGGATGGGCCGAGTGAAACGAGTCCCACCATCCGGGGTATCGCGTTTTTCATGCTGTCCCGACTTGCACCGAGACGGTGGGACTCGCTTCGCTCGGCCCCATACGCATCAAGTTAAGCGGGGGACGGCCTGTTGCTCTGTAGGGAACGCCCTCCGTGGCGTTCCGGGAACTGCGATTCGACGTCAATTCGTCCTTCACGGAACGCCACGGAGGGCGTTCCCTACAGACGTTTTGGAGCAGAATCACCTTAACTTGATGCGTATGGGGACTCGCTTCGCTCGGCCCACCCTACGTGGCCATACCAGACCGCAGGCAGCTTCAGGTCGGAAAGCGATGCGGAGCTCATGGGGGTGGATATTGAGGTTTGTTCTGGAACTCCGAAAGCACGAAAACCAGCAGGCCAGGACGCAACAGCCGCGCGAGAGTCTTCAGCCCGGCATCGCTGTCGGGCTGGACTGGCCCAATATCCTTGAGCAGCTCGCTGCCCCACGGATCGGGCGGTCGCGGCAAGTCTTGACGATAGGCGATGGCCACCAATCTTGGGCGGCGCAACAGCGCTCGGGCCTCGGTGAGCGATACCTTCTTAAGACCTTCTTGTTGCACCAGGAAAGCGGTGGCGTCCTTCGTCGTCAGCTTGCTTTCGTGAGGACTGAAGTACGCGGCAGTCGTCGGTTCGGCTGCTTCGAGCTCGCTGGACTCGGCGAGGAGCAGATCGCCCGCGTCGTCGATACCGGTGACGGTGACGAAATCTAGTTTGATGCGTGGCAGGGGGTCTCGGCTGATCCGCCGGCGTTCCATCGAGAGCGTTGCCTGGCCGGCGCCGGTCAATGCCAGCTTGTCGCCCATCAAGTCATACGTGTACTCAAGGGCCTTCGCGGCCGGCTGATCGGCGGCTTTGGCTTGCGGTGTGATGGCGATCGTGTTGGTTCGCTCATCGATGCGGATCGTTCCATCGATGCGACCGACATGCGGGAAACCGCGCATTCGCACGATGTCTCCCTCGATGAACAATTCAGCCATCGCCGGCAGCCTGATGACGCCGTTTGCTTCGCCTCCTCCCCAGAACCCACGCCAGAGCCCTTCAAGGGCACTCGGTTTAACCGGTGGTTTCTGGCCAGTGTCGTCCTCCGCGCGCGCAACATTCGCAAGGCAGGCAGCGATTGCGACCATGGTCATAGCGCGGCGCAACATGACTTTGCTCCTTTCTGGGGCAGGTAACTAAGGAATCGGTTCATTGTAACCGAGAGGGACGACGAACGTATGGCGGACGGCCTCCTTCCTGAAACCCGATCACCTCGGACGTCTCCTTCTCGTGTGTCTGCTCTATCATGGCGACGACGACCTGCAGGGCGCGCAGACCGTGCGCCTTGCGGGTGCCCGGCCGGTGGGGAGCTTGCTTGGCCGTAAGGACCCCACCGGCCGCTTCTCGAAACGTGTGTCAATCGCTCGCAAAGGTTGGTGCCGTCTCAGCAATTGACAACTGATCGAAGAACAAGTCGCGCACAACGCTGTCCGTTAGCGTATCGGTGGTGCTAGCGGCCTCTTGTGCCAGCGTGATGGGTGCGGTCAGCGGCTCCTGCGACGCGATCGGTGCCATGCCGGCCAGAGCATTGATTAGGTCCAGAGAGTTCTCGGGCAAACTGGTAGTGTCGCCGGGTGCGAAGTTGAATTGCGCCAGGTCTGACTCGGTCGAGTCAGCAGGCGCTGGCGGACTATCGCTGATTCCCTCGTACAGTGTCTGCATGCGGAACGTGCGAAACTCCGGCCGGTTGGCCTGCAAGACGAAAACCTTGGTGCCGTCCGGCTGAACCTCGATGGATTGGCTGATCAGCTTGGGAGCCGTGCCCTGTGCTCCCGACGTGAATAGGTAGTCCCCATTCGAGAGCCTTTGGCCGGCGCCGAAATGATCGGAGTAGCTGCCCACATCGACATTGACGACCAGCGTCGCCGTCATCGTTTGCTCATCGAGCTTCCACACCTGGCCCCGGCTGTCGGCCGTGGGATCGCTGGCCCGACGCGTATTGCCGTTATCGAAAAGGATGATGGTCGAGTCGTCAATGTAGTGCGCGTCGTGCTGATGCGAGAACCACGGACTGGGATCGGTGGAGTTGACCGTGAAATCGCCCCCCTGACCCAGCCGCCAGATAATGTGGCCGTCGCCCGCCCCGTTTTCGTAGTCGATCTTGAGCACCCAGTCCTGGTGGCGGACCGACACGACCAGGTTGCCGTCCTCGGGCGACCAGCTCACCGCGTTGATATGCACCCAGTCCACCGCCGGCAGGATCGGGGTGGAGGAGGCGACCTGGTCGGGATTGCCCGCGCGCAGGACCTCGCCCAGAATCGGGCCCCGATTCACATCCAAGTGGTCAAAGGAATCCCAGACCCACGCCACTTGAAAATTCTTGTCGAGCACGATGATCGTCATTCCCACGTACTCGGTGGCTGTGCCGTTGACATCGACCGTGCGCTCCGTGGAACCGATGACGGCCGTCTGCCCGTTGGGCAAACGCTGCACATCGTGCGTAAAGCTGAAAATGGGATGGTCCCCCAGGGCGGTCAACTGCGCGTTCACCGCGTCGACGTTCGTTTCCCGCTCGACGTTGCCGGCCAAGTCAATCTCGCGCACCACGTCCAAGGTGTTGGGTGACGCTGCATACCGATCGACGCCGAGGACCAGCACGGTGCCTCCCGGCAGCAGGCTCTGTCCCGGGTACGATTGAGTAAATCCCGCCTGGGTGGGATCGTAGTACCACTCGACCTGCCCGCTGAGGTCGGTCGCTAAAGGGTTAGGCACGTTGCTCGCGGCGGAGCCGAGCTGGTGGAAGACCATGTCTTGATCCACGTCGCTTCCGGGGCTAGGGGGCTGTGGCACGCTGAAGCTGGGGAACACCAGGTTCGATGGGAGGCTGCCCGTCGTAAAGAGCAGCGGCGCAGAGGCAGTACCGTCGCTTAACACGTCGCGCAATTCGTAGGTGGTATTGGGCAGCATGCCCGCCACGAGGAAGTTCGTGCTTTTTCCTTCCTCGATGGGCTGCTCGTTGGTACTCCTCCAAGACGGATTCGGCCCCGCCACGCTGAATTCGACGTGCATGGTTTCGCCGGGCGATGCGTCGGTCACCTGTTCAGAAAGAGGCGGCGCGCTATAAAGCGCCACGAGCGGGTTGGAGGTGGGTGTGATCACGGCGTCCGATCCAGTTACGCGGGAGTCCACCTCATCGTGTACCACCGCCGACTCGGCATCCGTGGCGTCGAAGCCCTGTTTGACGGTCACTTTGAGTTTGTAATTTCCTTCCTCCATCGGCGCCCACGTAAAAGTGTTGTTGGGGCTGAAATCGCGCACCACGTGGAACGGGCCGTCGATCGGACCGTCGCTGAACTGGTAGACCAGCCCGGCCGTCGGCCCGTTACTGACGGTAGCGGTCCACGTAATCGGCTCGCCGACCAGTTGTGGGGCCGGCTCGCTGGGCACGAGAGCGATGGCGCTGAGCAGGTGGCGACACTCGAGAGCCTCCAGCCGGGGCCGGAAACGCCGACTCCGAACACCGTTCTTGGCAGCGATGCGCGGAGAAACTGCTGCGTACCGCCTCGAACTTTTCAGCCCGTTGAATGCAGATCGACTCATGATACAACTCCTTTACGAAGGCGGTCTGCTGTATAATGGCGGCGGCGACCTTCCCGGCCCGCAGACCGTTTGCCGGGATGATGCCGGGCCGGTGAGGAGCTTGCTTGGCCGCTAGACCTCACCGGCCATTTTCAGTTCTGGATATTGGATCCGTGGGATGGGACACGCCTTCTTGCGCCTCGCCGGCCCACCATCAATCTCTATTTCACCGGCGCCTTCCGCCGTATAAAATTTCTCTATGATCTCCGAGCCTATCAAAGCTGATTCCATGGGTGCCGTGACATTGCCGGCTGAACTGTGCCGGGCCGCCGGCGTTACGCCCGGAGCCGAGCTCGTCGCAGCAGTCGAAGCAGGCCGAATCGTCGTGCAGCCAGCCGCGCCTTCGTTGGCGGAGCGGATTGTGGCGCGCGCGGCGGCGCTGCCGCCGGAAACGTTGGATCGCCTTCCCGCGGATGGCGCGTCGCAACACGGCCACTATATTTACGGCACGCCGAAACGACCGGAGTGACGTGGCATGGCCGCGGGCATTTTCGCGGACACCTTTTGGTGGATTGCCTTGGGCAATCCCAAAGATACGTGGCATGCGCGAGCCATCGCCTGGCAAGCTTCCCATAGCAATGCACACTTTGTCACAACCGAAGAAATCCTGTCCGAAGTGCTGACGTGGTTCGCCGCGAGCGGGCCGGCGGGCCGTGCCCTGGCGAGCGCCATGGTCCGAGACATCCTGAGCGATCCGACGACGCAAGTCTTGCCTCAGACCTCTGCCGATTTTGCCGCGGCCCTCGCGCTCTACGAATCGCGGCCCGACAAGGGATACAGCCTGACCGATTGCCGCTCGATGCTGGCCATGCGCGGTCTGGGGGTTTCTGAGGTTCTGACGAACGATCATCATTTCACCCAGGAAGGGTTCACGGTCCTGTTTCCGTAGACGGTTTCATTATCAGATCCTGCGCCTCGCGACGCAGCAGTTGGAACGTCAGCGCACGGTTCCAGGACAGTGGGCTCGCCGCCTTGATCTCGTGGGGTTTGCCCGACGGCTCTTTGTCTCGTTGGACCACTTCTTGACCCGCCGTGTCGATGGCCTGCACGGCCTTATCGAGCCACTGTCGTGCTTCGTCGGCGTGCCCCAGGCGGTGGTGGGTCATGGCCAGGAACAACCATGTGTAGACAGACGAAGTGAAGGGGTCCGGCGTCGCCGTGTTCGCTTCGCTCAGGCGTTTCGCCGCCTCATCGAACCGGCCGGCGCGATACAAAGTGGCCCCGAGCATGTTGAGGCAGGATTGGTTGTTCGGATCGTTGGTCATGGCCTTCTCAGCCACTTGTGCCGCCAGCGCGGGATTGGAGACCGCCTCTGGGGCCAATACACACGTCCAGACCAACAAGTTCGCGGTAGCGCGGTCTTCGCTCTTGCCGAAGCGCTCGAGCATGGCCGTGCAATCGTTACGGTAGCCCTCGGGGTCGCTGGTCCCGCAGCGCAACAGCGCGTGGCAGTACCACAAAAATACATTGTTCTGGTCGAGCTCGATGGCCCTGGCGTAGTCGGCGATAGCCTTGTCGTACTCGTGTACGTTGGCGTACGCCGCGCCCCGCTCGTTCCAGGCCGCCGCGCTGTTTGGGTCTAGTTCGATGGCCTCGCAAAAATCGGCGAGGGCCTTCTCGTACTCGTGGAGTTCGGCATGAATTCGCGCGCAGGCCAGCCGAACGCCAAAGTTCTTCACTCCCAACTCGACAGCCCGCGCGCAAGCTTCGTCCGCCTTATCTCGCTCCGCCAACGCCGCAAAGGCGTGTGCTCGCGCGACAATCGGCCGTGGGTCGTCCGGCGGCGGCGAGCCCTCAAGCATGATCTTGGCTTCGCGATAGAGAATCAGCCCTTCCAAAAGGTCCCACCAGGTATTTCCCGCGGGCTCGAGGGAAAGTCCCAAAAGCGACTCTCGCCATTGGTCAACCTTCCGGTCGGCTTCGGTCAACGCTTGCCGCGCCTCGGCCGCCCAACCCAGGCGGTGGTAGGCCATGGCCAGAACCGAATGGCTGACGATCGCGTACCGCCAATGGCTGTCTAAGCGAAGTGCGTCTCGAAGCGGGCCGAGCGCTTGTTCGTATTTTCCGGCTCGGTAATGCACCAACCCCAGGGCGTTGTGACTCCACGGTCCACCCTCATTCTTGACTGATAACTCTGCTTGCGCGGCTGCCCAGTCCAGGTCCACGTCGGGGACCGGCGCCAGCGTAAGCGCTCGGGCCAACTCATTCGATGATTCATGCTGGAACTGCTGTGGCATCTGCGTCGCAGCCTTCCGGTAGCCTTCGGCGTCGCCCACATAGACGCGCAGCAGCGCGTGCAAGAACCACAGCCTCGTGGAGGGCGGTGCTTGAAACTGAACTGCTTTGGCGAGCTCAGCGGCCCCCAAATCCCACAGGGCCAGCCGGCCGTACTTATTTCCGCGCCACAGCCGAGCCGCGACGGAATCGGGTTGTGCCTCACGCACCAGGGTCCAGATTTCCCAGTCCGCGTCGGCCGACTGCCGCCGAGGCTGGTTTGCGGTCACACTCAGCAGCGCGGCGGCCTCGTCGCGGAAGCGCCGCAGTTGGACATCGCCGGGAGCATATTCGTCCATCCACAGGGCGGCCGCGTTGTACCACTTGCGGGCTACTTCCTTGTCACCGAGCTGCCAGTGTGCCATGGCCAGGAAGAACCAGTCGAAGCTGTCGCCGCCATTGCACAACTCCATCGACTTCTCCAGCGCCGCGACGGCCTCCTGCCAGTTTCCTGCACGATAATGGGCCTTCCCTAAGGTGTTCCGGTAAAAACCCGCGGCCGGCGCCAGCGCCACGGCTTCCATGGCCAACTGGACGGCCTTGTATTTGTTTGCGTCTCTGAACCCTCCGTCCGCACAACTGACGATGAGCCAGGCCATCTGGTTCAGGACATCAGCGTTCCTGTCGCCCAGCTCGATCGCCTTGGAATAGTCGGCGAGAGCTTTGTCATACTGCTCGAGGGCGATGTAAAGGGGAGCGCGGTCGTTCCTGACCCATAAATTTTCTGGCGCCAAATCGACGGCCCTGTTCATGTCGGCAAGGGCTTCGTCATCCCGGTGAAGGTGATGGTAAGTCAACCCCCTGACGTCCCAGGCCCACCAAAACTTATCGTCGAGCTCGATGGCCTTGTTGCAATCGGCGAGAGCCTTGTCGTACTGTCTGAGGTGCCTCTGGGCGTCTGCCCGCGCGACCCAGGCCGCGCTCCACTGCGGATCAAGCTCGATGGCCATGCTCGAATCGGCGATGGCATTGGTGTTATCTCCGAGCCAACTGTGACATCGTGCGCGATAGAACCAGGCCAAATTGTTCTTGGCGTCGAGCTCGATCGCGACATCGAGCACCGCCATCGCCTCTTTCCTGGAACCTTTCTCGATAAGGGCGTTGCCCACTTCGGACATGATGCGTGAATTGCCGGGACGCAGGGCGAGCGCCGCGGTGTAATAGCGCAAGCTGTCCTCGGGCTGCGCGGGGTGGAGGCCGACCAAACATTGCCAACCCAAGGTGTTGTTGATCCACAAGTCTGCCGGAAAGCGCCGATGAGCTTGGCGGAGCAGCGCGACAGCCTGTTCGGAGGCCCCCATGTTCGCCAGCGTCCGCCCCAGGAGGACCAGGGTCTGTGGCGGCAAGTGAAGAACATCCGCAGAGGCGGCCAAAGCTTGCAGGCCCTTTGAGTCCTCTGCCTCGAGGGCATCGCGCAATTGATTTCTCCAGGCGTCTTGGTCCGCCGCTTTAGCGATTTCCAGCAAGCGCTTCCAGGCCGGGCGACCCTGGTTGTTCGCGTATTTGCGGGCCAGCGACCAGAAATCCAGCCCTCGCACCAGTTCCCGCCGGATGCGGCGTGCGCGAATGCGCTCACCAGCTTCCGCGATCGGCAAGGTTGCCACGTCGATGCCCGCTTGCTCAAAGGCCTTGACGAAGGCGTTATCCTCCTCGTGACCAGGAAAGATCACATCGCCTTTGGGCCGAGCGTAGATGTTCTCCAGTTGCTCGACAACGGCAAGGTCCTCATACAGCTCCGCAACCCGCGTGGGGCTTTCCTGGCGGCCGGCCGCCGCGAGTAGCTTTTCCGTCCGTTGGACAATGGCTAACGCCTCGGGCCATCTATCCTGTTCAATCAGAGCATCGGCCTCGTCCAGGTCGCGGTTCACTTTTTCATTCAGCGCCACCTCGCGCGCCGTCTGTTCGTTGGCAAGTTTCCGCTGCCAGCCGACCACAACCCCCAACGACAGAATGAGAAGCAGGATCGACAATGCGGCAGCAACCCCCAGACGGTTACGCCATGCGAACTTGCGCAGCCGGTACCATGGCGACGGCGGACCGGCCAACACGGGTTCGTCCTTGAGGTAACGCCGCACGTCGGCCGCCAGGCCGTTGGCCGTCTCATAACGCCGGTCGCGGTCTTTCTCCAGGCACTTCATTACGATCCAGTCGAGCTCGCCGCGGAAGAGCTGGCTGAGCTTGCGCGGGTCGCTCTGCCGCTGCTGACAGGCCGTGGTGGCCAGTTTGCCGACCGTGCTGATGCGCATGCTTGGCTTGCACGGTTCTTCCTCGCGAATGATCCGGCGCATCTCGTCATAGCCGACTTGGCTCAGCCGCTCGTTTTCAAAGGGCGTCGTGCCCGTCAGTAGTTCGTAGAGCAGCACGCCCAGTGAATACACGTCGCTGCGCGTGTCGACGTCGAGCCCGCTCATTTCGGCCTGTTCGGGCGACATGTAGAGTGGCGTGCCGATCAGTTGCGCGAAGTTGGTGAACAGCGTCTTCTCGGTCAATTGCTGACCCAGCGCCTTGGCGACGCCGAAATCGATCACCTTCACGACCGGCTGACCGTCGTGCAGCGTGACCATCACGTTGGTGGGCTTGATATCGCGGTGGATGATTCCCTTTTGATGTGCGTGTTGCACCGCCTGGCAGACATCGACGAAAAGCTCCAGACGCTGGCGGATCGCCAGGCAGCTCTGATCGCAGAACTCGGTGATGGGCACGCCGCGGACCAGCTCCATGACGAAAAAAGGCCGGCCGGCGTCGGTTGTGCCGCCGTCGAACACGTGGGCGATGTTGGGGTGGTCCATCAGGGCCAGGGCCTGCCGTTCGGCCTCGAAGCGGGCCACGACCTGCCGGGTGTCCATGCCCGGCTTCAAGACTTTGAGGGCTACTTTGCGCCGCACCGGCTGTTGCTGCTCGGCCATGAAGACCACGCCGAAGCCGCCTTCGCCGATCTGCTCCAGCAGCTTGTAGGGGCCGATCGTTTCGCCAGGCTGCTCAGCGATGGGGCGATCGACGGTGGCAACCAACGAAAGCTGTCGCGGTTCGAGAAGACTATCGTCCTCTTGGTGCCGCTCAAGCAGCCTTTCGATCCGCCGTCGTAGATCCGGCGCGCCGGCGCACGCGAGGTCGAGAAATGCCGCCCGCTCGCTGGGATCGTTCTTTTCCAACGCCTCGATAAAAATCGATTGTTCTTGCATGGCAACTGAAACCGAAAATGCGGCGTACCGCTCTAATCCTCAGTGCGACATCCGAAGGCAAACTGCGCACGATAATCAAGAAATGAAGGCGGCGCGGGGCAGCGTCCGCCCTCAGCCGTCGTCGCCCAACTCTTCTCGCAACCAAGCGCGAGCATACGCCCAAACCTGGTTCGCCTTGCGCGGGGATATGTCAAGGAGCGAAGCGGCCTCGGCATTGCTAAACCCCGCGAAATAACGAAGTTTGATGAGCTCCGCCGCCAGAAAGCTTGTTTCCGCCAGTTTATCGAGGGCCTCATCCACGGCGAGCAGGTGCTGGGGAGGTTCCGGGCAGGCAATCTCTCCATTCTCGTGCTCGCGGACGCGGCCGCCCCCGTGCTTCAGACGCTTCTTGCGGCGGGCCTGCTCGACAAGAATTCGCCGCATGGCCTCGGCGGCCGCCGCGAAGAAATGGCCCCGGCTGTTCCAGTGCCGCGCCTCTTCTACGTCAACCAGCCGCAGATAGGCCTCGTGAACGAGCGAAGTG
>DATFDL010000340.1:0-30472 GCA_035252155.1 Pirellulales bacterium
GCCACGGAGGGCGTTCCCTACAGACCAAACAGGCGCTCGCTGGCTTAAACTGATGCCTACGGGGACTCGCTTCGCCGGCCCACCCTACAGCCGGTCTTCAATGTGCGGTCTCTCACGCAGCGGCACCCCGGTGCGCTAGGATTCCCCTCAAAACGTAGTCAGTTGTTGGCGGCCTTCCCGCGGTTCAGGCAATCGATCAACTGGCGCAGGCGGCCCAGGTTGCGGCGGTTGAAGCGAAACACCAGCCGCGGCAGTTTTTCTAGGGCCCGTTCGTCTTGCTCTTCGGACAGCGGCCCGCGAACCTCGAATTTGCCGTCGTGCGCGATGTCGCCGAAATGTTCGTGAATCTGCGACAGCAGTTCTTCGCTTGGCGCGGTTTGCAATCGCAGCACCAGCTTGCTGCGCACATACCGCATGCTGTGGTAGACGCGGAAGAACGACAAAATTTCGCCGACCGCGTCCTCGACGCGGTCGGTCAGTTTGTAGAGCGAAAGGTCTTCGGGCGAGATCATGCCGCGGGCCAACAGCCGCCGCTCGACGAACTCTTGAAATGCCTGCCAAAAGTCGCCGCCCGGCTCGTCGAGAAACACGATCGGCACCATGTCGCGCTTTCCGGTCTGCAAGAGCGTGAGCACCTCCAGCCCTTCGTCGAGCGTGCCGAAACCGCCGGGCAGCAGGCACACCGCGTCGCACTCTTTGACGAACATCAGCTTGCGGGTGAAGAAGTATTTCATGTGCACCAGCTTGGTGTCGCCGGCGATGACGGGGTTGGCCGATTGCTCGAAGGGGAGCATGATATTCAGGCCCATCGAATTTTCGCGGCCGGCGCCCAGATGCCCGGCTTCCATGATGCCGCTGGCCGCGCCGGTGACCACCAGCCAATGGGCCTCGGCCATCGCCTTGCCGAAATCGACCGCCTGCTGAAAAGCTGGCTCGCTGGGACGCGTGCGGGCGGAGCCAAACACCGTGACTTTTCGCCGCGTGCGGTAGGGCGAAAAGACCTTGAAGGCATAACGCAACTCGCGCAGAGTGCGACTGAGAATCTTCAGGTCGCCGCGGCTGGTCTTGTCGTGGGCCAGCTTGTCGGCCGATTCCTTGATCAGGGCGATCAAGTCGCTCACCCGGTCGGGCGCCAGGCCCTGCATGAGCTTTGAAGCATCGCCGTTGGCGGCCAGCGGCGCCGCTTCGGCCTCAGAGAAAGAATCCGGATCGGTCAATTCAAGCCCCCGTTGGATCATCACGCCGCCCAACGTCGCCTTTCACTCCGTGAAAGGGCGTGCTTTCGCTCCAGCGAAAGCCGACGATGGCGCAAAGCTACTCTTATTCTACCTCGAATCGGGGCCGCCATCATAGAGGCCGGCCGCCGGGGATGGTAGACTGACCCCATGCCCGACCATCTTTTTTCGGCCGCCGAACGTGCGGCCTACGACCGCGACGGCTTTTTCTTGGTCCGATCGCTCTTCGACGCCGACGAAACGTCGCGCCTGCTCGACTACGCCAGGCACGATGAAAACCTGTTGGCCAGCGCCTATGGTCGCAAAGACTCGACCGGCCGCGAAACGCGACTGGCCCTGTGGAATCAGCCCGGCGAAGACCTGTATGGCATGTTCTCACGCTCGCCGCGGATTGTCGATCGGATGGAGCAGCTTCTGGGCGGCGAGGTCTATCATTATCACACCAAGATGATGCTCAAAGAGCCCTATGTGGGCGGGGCCTGGGAATGGCACCAGGACTACGGCTATTGGTACAACAACGGCTGTCTCTATCCGCTTTTGGCCAGTTGCCTGATCGCCGTCGATCGGGCGACCAAGGAAAATGGCTGCTTGCAGGTGCTGGCCGGCTCTCATCTGATGGGACGCATCGACCACGGCAAGTCAGGCGACCAGACCGGGGCCGATCTGGAACGGGTCGAAGCGGCCTTGGAGCGGCTGGAGTTGAAGTACATCGAAGCCGAGCCGGGCGATGCGCTCTTCTTTCACTGCAACCTGCTGCACCGATCCGATCAGAACCGCTCACCGCATCCCCGCTGGTCGTTGATCTGCTGTTACAACGCCGCCCGCAACGATCCTTACAAAGAATCGCGCCATCCGCGTTACACGCCGCTGGTCAAGGCGCCCGATTCGGCCATCCACGACTGGCGCCCTTCGTAGCACGGACTTCATTCCGTTCCTGCCGCTGGCGCGGTAGAATAGCCGGAGTGTTGCCCCGAGGTGTCTATGGAAAACCATCAACTCGTTGTTGAAGAGGTGACGGATCCGGCGGAGATTGAACGCAGCCGTGCGGTCTTTGCACGACTAAAACTCAACTCCGACTGGTTACAGTCGCATTGGCCCGATCTCCTTCCGGCTGCCAAGGGCAAATACGTGGCGGTGGCTGGTCAAGAAGCGTTTATTGCCGATACTCCCGAGGCGGCGTGGCGATGGGCTGAAGAGGCTCATCCGGATGACAATGGGGCGCTCGTGCAATTTGTCCCGCCCTTCGACGGGCCTCGAATTCCGACATGCTGGATCGTTGCTGGTCCGTCGGACAAAAGATCGCAAGGCTAACGCGCTCGCAATGGAGCGATCACGGAGGCTGATGCTATGCAACGTGCGAAGGCTCTCCTTCTGACATCGGTGATTGTACTTTGGCTGTCAATTTGCCTTGTGCCCGTGTGCCTCGGTATTCGGAGCCTCTCGATCTTCGAGCGCGACAATGGCCTTCTCGCTGCGGTTCCCAGATGGCTTCGTTGGTCGATTGCCGTCTCCACAATACTGACGGCAGGGGCCGCGGTTGCTCTCGTCGTGCCGAGACGCACCAAAGCCGGCCGGAGATAAATCAGCCGGCACCGCGTCCGCGCTCAGTTGCACTTATCGTGGTGCAGAGATGTGTTTGCCTAGGCATGGCCGGGCAACTGAATCTTTGCTAGCTTCCGGTGAACACGTTTCGTGGTATGTTGAGTCGTCCAGGAAATCGGCTATGAGCGTTACCAAGTCATTTCGCTGCTATCTAGTAACCAAGACCGACGACGGCACGTTTCGCGGCGAGATTACCGAACGGACCATTGACGATTTGCCACCAGGCGAGGTGCTCGTCCGCGTGGCCTATTCGTCGCTCAATTACAAAGACGCGCTTTCGGCCACCGGCCATCCGGGCGTGACGCGAAAATTCCCGCACGTGCCCGGCATCGATGCGGCCGGCACGGTGGCCGAAAGCCGCTCGCCCAATTGGCGGCCCGGCGACGAAGTGATCGTCACCAGTTACGACCTGGGGCAAAACACCTGGGGCGGCTACGGCCAGTACATTCGCGTGCCGGCGGGCTGGATCGTGCGCAGGCCGCCGGGCCTATCGCTGCGCGAGAGCATGATTTTAGGCACGGCCGGTTTCACCGCCGGATTGAGCCTAACGGCACTCAGTGAGCACGGCGTCTCGCCCGATGGCGGCGAAGTGCTGGTGACGGGCGCCTCGGGTGGCGTGGGCAGCATCGCCGTGGCGCTGTTGGCCAAAGCTGGCTATCGGGCGGTCGCCTCGACCGGCAAGCCCGCCGCGCATGAGTTGCTGACGCGGCTGGGCGCGAGTCGCGTCGTCGGCCGCGAGGAGGCCGACGACGCCTCGGCAAAGCCCATGCTGGCCGAGCGCTGGGCGGGGGCGATCGACACAGTAGGCGGCCGCACGTTGGCCACCGTAGTTCGCTCGTTGCGGCGGGGCGGCGCGGTGGCCGCCTGCGGCCTGGTGGGCGGGACTGATCTGGCGTTGACGGTTTATCCGTTCATCTTGCGCGGCGCGCGGTTGATCGGCATCGACTCGGCCGAGTGCCCCCACGATCGACGAGTCGCGGTGTGGCAACGGCTGGCCGATGAATGGAAACTCGAAAAGCTCGACGAACTGGCCACCGAGGTCACACTAGCTGAACTTGGGCCACATATTGAAAAAATCCTCCAGGGTCAAACGATCGGCAGGGTGCTGGTGTCGCTGGCGTCGTAGAACGGAATTCATTCCGTTTCCTGCTTCTCAAAAGACAAGCACGTTCCGTGAATGACGCGGTAACGAACGGAATAAATTCCGTTCCACGACGCCATGTATGAAACCTTCGAACACACCGCCGACTTGGGGCTACGGGTGCGGGCGTCCGACTTGGAGAACCTCTTCATCGACGCCGCCCGCGGGCTGACTTCGATGGTTGTGGCGAACATCGATCAGGTGCGGCGCGTCCGGCAGGTCACCCTCGAGGTGCCAGGCACGCGGCACGACGAACTCTTGTTCGATTGGCTCACCGAAATCCTCTACGCGTTCGAGTCGCAGCGACTCTTGCTCAGCGAGTTTCAGGTTCGGCTTGGCGATTCGGGTTTGTCGGCAATCGCCGAAGGCGAACGAGTCGACGAATCGCGCCATCAATTGGAGCACGAAGTCAAGGCGATCACCTATCACGGACTGCGCGTCGACCAAACGCCCGACGGCTGGCTGGCCGAAGTGATTGTCGACATCTAATGCCGGCATTGGACGCGATCGTCCACGAACGCTAAAAATGCACTAGTTTGCCACGCGTAGCCGAAACAGCCGGGGCATCGCCAAGGCTCTGCCCCAGCCACCAGCCCTGACCTCCGACCTCTGACCTCCGGCCCCTCGCATGCTCGATCTTGTTCAAACTCTCAGCGACCTGGTGGCCATTCCCAGCGTCAATCCCATGGGCCGTCCGCTGGACGGGCCGGAGTTTTACGAAGAGCGCGTCACCGATTATCTTCAGCGGCTGTTCGAGCGATTGGGTTTGCCCTGGCAACGGCAACCTGTCGAGCCGCGGCGTGAGAATATCATCGCTCGACTCGACGGCGACGTGTCGGCGGCAGATGGCGGGCAGGTAATTCTGCTCGAAGCGCATCAAGACACGGTGCCGGTCGACGGCATGACCATCGAACCGTGGACGCCACAGGTTCGCGAGGGGCGGCTCTATGGCCGCGGGGCCTGCGACATCAAGGGTGGCATGACCGCGATGCTCGGGGCCGTGGCCCGTCTGGCCCAAGAACGGCCGACCGGCCGGCCCACCGTCATCATGGCCTGCACCGTCAACGAAGAATACGGCTATAGCGGCGCCAGTGAATTGCACAAGCTTTGGGCGCCGGGAGCAAGGTCGGTGGTGCCGCGAAAGCCCGACGCGGCGATTGTGGCGGAGCCCACCGATCTGCAGGTGGTTGTCGCACACAAGGGCGCGGTGCGCTGGCGGTGCCGCACGCACGGCCGGGCAGCCCATAGCTCGCAGCCCGAACGCGGCGACAACGCCGTCTATAAAATGGCCCGTGTGCTGGCCGCTTTGGAAATGTTTGCCGCACAGGTCGGCGAGGCCGTGCCGGCCCATCGGCTCTGCGGCCGCGCCACGCTCAGCGTCGGCACCATCCAAGGCGGGTTAAGCGTCAACACGGTGCCCGACGTCTGCACGATCGAAATCGATCGCCGCTTGCTGCCGGGCGAAGATGCGATGGACGCCTACCACACCGTCGTTGAATATGTCCGCGGGCGGCTTGGTAACGACCCTGCCGTCGAGCACGAGCCGCCCTACCTTCGCGGCACGACGCTCGCCGACCACGACAATGGCCCGCTGGCCGACCGCCTGGCGGGCGTGGTGCGCCGGGTGTTGGGCCGCGGCGAAAAGATTGGTGTGTCGTACGGCACGAATGCTTCGCGGATTGCGCCGACCGGCGTTTCAACGGTCGTTTTTGGTCCCGGCTCGATCGATCAGGCCCACACCGCCGACGAATGGCTTTCGCTCGACGAGTTGGCCAAGGCGAGCGATGTGCTGTACGAGTTCGTGAAGGCGGGGCTGTAGATCGTAGGGTGGGCCGAGCGAAACGAGTCCCACCATTTGGCCGGATTGCTGCCGTTGTTTCGCGTCCGAGGAAAGGTGGGACTCGTTTCACTCGTCCCACCCTACGCATGCGGTGCCATCGCTACGATGCCTGGGCCAGCTCCGTTGGCTGAAGCGTCTCGGCCGCCGGTTCGCAAGTAGGAATCTCCATGCAGTCGAGCGCGCTGAGCTTGCCCAAACGCGGACGCAGCACTCCGTGGCATTCGACCACATGCCGCGCATACTCCTCGTTGTTCTCCACCAGCAGCCGGTGCAAGCGCCGCAGGTTGTAGTGCGGCACGGCCGGATAAAGATGGTGCGTCAGGTGTGCGTCTTGGCCGTAGATGAACATGGCCCAGGTGGCCAGCCGCCCGGCAAAGATGACGCGGCTGTTGGTCAGCTTGCCATCGTCGGCGTTGGCGTGCTGATACAAGTCACGCAAAAGCATGTAATACGGGAAACTCGTCAAGAGCGGCGTCACCCACAGCAGCCAGAAGTAGACGCCCCATTCATGTCCAGTGTTGTAGCGGGCGACCGCCAAGCTGACTTCCAACAGCGTAATCCAAGTCAGCCGCAGCAGGCTGGACACCTTGCTCGAATAGACCGGCCGGAAGTCCGACTGAAAATACCAATCGTCGGGCAGCGAAAATATCACGGCACTGGCCCCGCCCAGCAGCAACACCGGCGCGACGGCCAGTTGCCAGGCATTGCCGTAGTAGCTCAGCAGCCCCATCACCGTGACCATGATCCCCAAATAGACCAATCCCAGCAGACAGGTGATGCGGAACCCGCGAATTCGGCCGGGCAGATGGCGCGGCAGGCTTTTCTGATACGGGTTGACGCAGTTACCGAATGAGGTGGTATAGATATTGTCCCAGACGTACCGCAGCAGCCGCGGCGGCCAAAAAATGCGATAGAGAAACTGCCGCATGAATTCGCCGCGCGTCATGGGAAACCGGTCCATCATCCGGGTCTTGCCCATGTTCAGCAGTTCGGGGTCGCGCTCCCAATCGTTGGTGTACTCGTGGTGCCCCAGGTGCATCAGCCGGTACTGGGCCGTCGTCGAAAAGATAGGAAACATGCAGAACCAGTCGGAAACCAGCTCATTCCAGAAGCGGTTCTTGAGCAGGATCCAGTGGGCGCCCTCGTGCCCTAGCCCGGCGAATCGGTGCTGAACCGCGCCTACCAGCAAGATTCCCAGGGCGACGACCGGCACGTTCCAAGCCCATGCCAGACCCCAACTTCCGCGCATCTCGCAAAAGGTGACCGTCGAGCCGATGACCGCCACCAGCGTCAGCCAGTCGAGTGCCAGGTAGCCCAGGTTGCGATAGTTGTCCAGGTAGCGCAGGGGATGAATCAGGGCGTTGAGCTCCCGGCTGTTCAACGTTCTTCCCAACTGTTTGACACGCATCGGCAATCTACCCAAAGACAACAACCCGTCGGCAAGCTGCTGTTTATCTTAATAAACTCTGGTCAGCTTGCCTAGATTTACAACCGGCAGCGTTCCCCTGGCGGCTCGCGTGGCCGTTTTGGGTCCAGGGGAGGGTTCAGGGTTCAGGACTGTCGTTGTGCGGCCCCAGGCCGGCATCGACGGGCAAGGGAAGCACAAAAATGCTGAACCCTGAACCCTGAACCCTCTCCCACTTATCGACGAACTCTACCCACTTCCGCCTACCCTAGAACGTATCCAAGATAAACTGATGCCCGTAGTGATACCGGCGGTTCTGCGGGTAATAGTTGTGCCAATTGCGGTTATAGACCGGAATTCGCATTTCGGGCGGATACCGGTAGTAGAGGCTCTCGGAGCTGCGGTAATAGTCGGCGCTCCAGAAGTTCTGTGGGTAAAAGACATAGGGATAGTGGTAAAATCGCTGCCAATCTTGGGTGTTGTAGCTGTGGCCCCATTGACGGCCGAAGGCCTGTTGGGCGCGAGCTTCTGAGGCCGACGAGGCCGCCCAGATGCTCGCCGCGCAGCACAACGCCAGCACAACGCGGCGTGTCATAGTTCCCCCCTAGAGCTCAGTTCAAGCGCGAGATGGTACGCCACGCAGGGCGTTCCCCAAAGACCGTGATCGGCAGCGGGCAGGCCGGCGCTGCAAGAATATCCGGCATCCGCGTTATATTCCGCAAATTAGCTAGCCCCGCAAAATAGGAGCGGACGAAAAATAACTTCGACCTGCAAGTCCCTCTCCCTCCGGGAGAGGCCAGGTGAGGGGCGAAGAAACTGCCGAAGTTATTTTTCGTTCGCTCGTCAGCCGGGCCAGTGGCCTTCGGCCAGCTCGCGGTCCCACTGGTCCATCAGCGGCCAATCGACGGCGCAGGTGCCGAAGTCGGCCATGTGCAGATATCCTTCGAGTCGCGCCAGAGTTTGATCGATCAGCGCGTTGTTTTTGCGAAAGATCGGCCCGTGGCTGGGCAGCAGCCATTCGACATCGCTTGCCCGGATGCGCCGCAGCGACTTGATGAAGTCGGGCAGATGGCTGCCGTGATGGGCATCGATTGCCCCCACACAGCCGTCGCGGTAGATGTTGTCTCCGCTGAACAATAGGTTGCCCAGCCGAAACGAAAGCTGGCTGTCGGTATGTCCGGGCGTGTGCCACACCTCCAGCTCGAGCGAGCCCACGCGCAGTGTGTCTGCGTCGTCGACAAATTCGTCGATTTTGACCGCCGGCATCTCCAAATGAATGTCCTGGGCCGTCACCTCGGCGAACGTTTTAATCCGATCGCCCGACTCCAGCGGCCCGGCCGCCTTGGGGTGCCCGGTGACCGTGGTTTTGAGAATCTGCTTCAGCTTGGCGAGTCCCTGGATATGGTCGACGTCGGCATGCGTGGCGATAATCGTCTTGCAGTTGGAAAGTGGGAAGTCCAACTGCCGGATCATCTCGACAATCTCGTCGACCGTTTCCTCGAACCCGATGTCGATCAGGATCCAATCCGGCCCGTCATAGACCAGGTAAACATTGCACCCCAGCCGTTCGCCGGCCTGGTGATTGATTTCGATCACGTGAGGGAAGACCGGCTTCCGCTCGAGCATGTGCCACCTTTGTTGCGCTAGAAAATACCATCCAGATTCTAGCCGTCCCACCCGTGAACCCACAAGAAGGGCGTTATTTCCCTGGATTTCGCGCGGCTGGCGCATTGAGCCGTCACGATCGGCCGATTAGACTTCAAACAACGCCGACGTTGGATCGCTTTTCGCTCGATCGAAAGGCGACCGGAGTTCACGAGGAGTCGCCCGCATGCGCGCCTGGGTTTTATCTGCGATCATCATGACACCGGTTGCGCTCTGTCGGCCGGCGCTTGGCCAAGAGAGCCGCGAAAGCCCGCCTATCGTGCCGGCCGACGCCAAGCTGGAATTGCTCTACACGCGCACCGCCAAGATTGCGGGCGGCTTGACCGAAGGGGCGGCCGCCGCGCCGGATGGCAGCATTTATTTTACCGACATTCCCGAGGGCAAAGACAAAGGGCTAATCGTCCGCTACGAACCCAAGACGGGCGACACCTCGATCTTCGCGGCCGACAGCCACAAGGCCAACGGGCTGATGTTCGACGCCGACGGCCGGCTCGTCGCGTGCGAGGGCGCCGACCACGGCGGGCAATGTGTCTCGCGGTGGGATGTCAAAACTGGCGAACGCGTGGTGCTCGCTGATCGCTATATGGGCAAGCGGTTCAACGCTCCGAACGACCTGTGCATCGACCTCAAGGGACGCATCTATTTCACCGACCCGCGCTACCTGGGCGACGAGGCGCGAGAACTCGAGCATCGCGCGGTCTATCGCATCGAGACCGATGACACGGTAACCGAGGTGACGCACGAGGTCGAAAAACCCAACGGCATCGCGCTCAGCCCCGACCAGCAGACGCTCTACGTGGGCGACAACAACAATGGCACCGACCGAATCGACTTGAAGCTTCCGCCGCCCGAAAAAGGGGCGATGAAGGTCTATGCCTTTGCGCTCGACGCGGCGGGCCTGACGGCCGGACCGCGCAAGACCATTTACGACTTCGGTCAGGAAAGCGGCTGCGACGGCATGACGGTCGACTCGAAGGGCAACTTGTATCTAACCTCGCGCAGCGCCAAGCGGCCGGGCGTGCTGATTCTCGATCCTCGCGGCAAGGAGCTGGGCTTCATCGCCACGGGCGAGCCGCAGCCCGACGCCAAGGAGCCGAAAGGCCTGCCGAGCAATTGCGACTTTGGCGTTGGCGACGAAAGCAACGTGCTCTACATCACGGTTGACAAGAGCCTCTATCGCATTCGAATCAACGCCGAGGGATATCACATTCCCTGGCGCGAGACGTCGTCGCGCGAGGGGCAGCAATCAGACAGGCAAAAAGATTGAGGGCAAAAAAATGAAGAGAATGCCCTCCATTTTTTTGCCGTCTATCGTCCGGCCTATTGACGGGCGAGTGACTGCCGGGTGCGCTCGCTCCGCGGCGCATCGAAAACTTGGTTCGGCGGGCTCTCTTCGATCACGCGACCGTCGGCAAGCACGACGACGCGATCGGCGGCCCGCCGCGCCGCGAGCTCCCCGGTTTGCTTGCGAAGAACCAGGAGTATTGCCGGCGGTCTCGCCGTTCACTGCGATCGTGCGACACGCGTGTCGCATGGCGGGTCGCCTGCGCTCCGGCTGCGCGTAGCCCAAATGCGCACGTTTCAAGAAATCGCGCGAGCATGGCGGGGCCACGATTTGATCGTTTTTGCCGAATCACGGCGACCATCCGGCTCAGCCCGCGCCGATCTCCCAGCATCGCTGCAACGCGCGTGTCGCGTGCTGCCAAAGGCGCAGCGCGCTGCGCCAATGGCACCCTGGATACCCGCCAAATGCGCCGCGCGCGGCGCAATTGCCACGATACCCCTCTAATGGCGGTATCGCAAATCATTGTCGCTGAAGTCTTTGCGTCGCCGGCGGAAAGCGACATCGGCGTTTTTTCTGAGAGGTCGCTTTCTAGCCATTCACCGCCACGCAGGGGTCCATCTCTTGCGCAACCGCCGTCCGTTAGGAGCGGACGAAAAAACAACTGACATACAAATCTCTCTCTCTGGGAAAGGTCAGGTGAGGGCCAAGAGAATTGCCGAAGTTATTTTTCGTCCACCCCTTAAGATAGACAAGGATATCGCAATCCGCAGGGCGTCGATCGGTGAACGTGTGCGCGGACAAGTGCCGCGTCGGCGTTCGGCGCAAAAGCTGATCACTGGCGAGGCCAGCGCCGCTGACGAGTTGCCGATGGCGGTTAATCCCCACGGGGTCCCGGCTCGCCTGCGCGCTGCCCCGCCCCCCGCGGGCAGGCCGAACGTAGGCAGAATATCAAACGACGCTCAGGACGTGGAAGGAATGGGGTGGCGGGGTTTCGATCGAACGGTTGGGGCGAAAAGAGATCCGCGAGTTCCTGGATTGGGTCCACGAGCGAACGCGGCTGTTTGTGCATTCCGACACAGCCTAATAAAATGAGGTGCTTCCTTGGGCATACCTCCGATCGACAGGCGACGGGCGGGAAAGCTACGTGTCACGGCGGCCTCCTATGAACATCAACAAGAAGCTGATCGACCGAATCGGTCGTGCCTTCCACAAGTACGACGTCCATCCCGACGAGGTGGGTCGGGTGCTCCTTGACAAAGTCGGTTTTGTGGAGCGCCAAAACCGAGCTATCGACTTCATCAATGGTGTCCTCACCGAGCACGGGAAGGGTCACCTGTTGGCCTACGTGACTCAGCTCGCGGCGGTCGAGAGTGGAATCAAGCAGCTCGACCCGCGGCAGCGGGACCATGTGGTTCATGCCGTCCGCGTCTTCGTTTTGGGCATTTACCTGAACGAATTCTTCCTGGGCTCGAACGCGGTTGACCCGTTCCAGTGGAAAATCGCCGGCCTGACCCACGACGTCGGATACCCTCTTCAGATCGCCTCGAAGGTCGGAGCCCCGTTCAGCGACGAGATGAACAAGATCTCTAGTGACCTCGGTATCGACGTCCCCCCTGTTCAGTATCGGGCGCCACGGATCGAAGGGCTCGAACGCCTTACGAGCGGGATAGACGGCCTCCAGTTGATTGGGGACCAACTGGGGCGGTGGGATGTAGACATCGATGCCGCCGAGATCTATGCGCAAAGGACAGAAGGGGCGATGGTCTGCCACGGTGTAATCAGCGCACTCGCCGTCCTCAAGATCATCGACATGCTGTACGCCAAGGAGAACCCGAAACGGGAGCACCGGGACATCCTTCGCGGCAAAGTTAACTGGAACCAGCAGTGGTTCGAGCGCGACGTCGTGCAGGCGTGTACCGCGATCTTCTTGCACAACCTGGAGAACTTCCGGTTCGCGCGGACGCTGGTCCGTGCCGACCGCGCTTCGGTCGCCTTCTTGCTGCGTCTGGCCGATACGCTCCAAGAGTGGGACCGGCCATCCGGGAAGGAACCGGACGGTCACTCGCCCGACCTGTTCGACATTGAGGTTTCCGGCGACAAGTTGGTTTACACGACTGGTATCGCAGAAGGGATCAAGCAGGGCCTCAGGGTCACGCTTGACCAGACGCTGGCTGACCACAACGTCCGCATCGAGTAGCTCCATCCAGAACTAGCATCCGTCCGATACACCGAGCGTGTTGCCCGCCTGGCCACCGTGGTTCCTCATGACCGTCGTTTCAGAGTGAAGATAGAAGAGGTCCGCGCGGCTGACCAGCAACTCGGCGACATGGCCAGAATCGAAGCTTTTCATGTTGCGCCTCCGATCCCATCCGGCTCGCCTGGTTGGCGGGAAAACTGACCAGCCTGGCCGACAGTCGCCCGGAACGTGTTGGACGAGCGGCGTTTGGGGCTGCGCATTGATGGCGTCGGTCGAAAGGACCCAAGCGCGGTCTCAACCCGCCAAATCGCATTCAGTTGGCACGAGCGACTGTAGGTCTAGTCAACAGCGCCGATAATGCCGTATTTGAGTAACTACCGCGCCGTCGTTTTGACCGTAAAATGCGTGAATGTTCGACCAAACACTTGAAAAGCTCCAAGCTCTGAAGGCTGAAGCGTTCCACGCCCTTTGTGACGAGCTGCTTCCGCGGATTGATGCCTGTTATCACCCGATCGTCCCGCATGGCCGGAATCAACAGGGGGACAGCATTCGCGGGCAGCCGGACTCCTACATCGGTGATTCCGCTGCCACGTGCCGCATTGCGATTCAGCACACCGTCCAAAAGCGACAATGGTGGTCCAAGCTCGTCGACGATGTCATCGCGGCAAAGGCAGCTTGTCCCAAGGCCGAAGAGATTGTCGTCGCCGTGCCCCGCGATGTTGATCGCGAGAAGCCGTCGAAGGGCAATGGGCTGAATTGGCGTGAAAGCGCGGTGAGCGCGGCCACACCAGCCAAATTAACGATTTTGAATGGCCGGGCGCTCGCTCAACAACTCGACGGCACCTGCCAAGACCTTCGTTTGAATTACTTGGGCATCCCGGTTTCGCGCCTTTCATGGGACACCGTCTTGATGGCCTGTCAGCATGTCACTCGCGAAACTCTGCAACGTCTTCAGGATTTGGGGCGGTACCGGCCAAACGAATACCTTGATCGCGAATTCGACGACCGACTTTTGTTTCTGTGGCAGCAATGCCTGCTTTCCGTTTCACGAGGCTGCACCGTATCGGAGCGGAAGTTGCTTGTTCCGCTGATCGCAGATTCTGGTATTGGAAAAACGAGTCTGCTCGCGCGATTTGTGGATCGCAGCAGCTCACGGATCCCAATGCTCCTGCTTCTGGCGCGTGATCTAGATTTCGATGCACCCCACGCGCTTCTTCGACATGTTATGGAGCGGTTGCAAGGCTTGATGGATGCTTCCGCGCAGCCAGCAGAAGAATCCCATCTAGTTTCGCTGCTGGCGGGCAAGACGCCCTTGACGGTCGTTGTGGACGGCCTCGACGAGGCCGCGGATGCGACAGGAGTTCGCAAGGCCGTTAACTCCTGGGCTCAGTCCCGGCTTGGGCAAACAGCCGTATTATTGGTTTCATCCCGTCCCGAGTTTTGGCGAACTTGTCGCGATTCCACCTGGGCCAAATTGATTCTTCAGGACGAGGATCACCCCAAAGCGGCCAAATCGCTTCGGCACGAACGCGATATCGAAAGCCTTGACCCCATGCAAGGCATTGAATTGCCTGGGCGGTTTTCGAGCTCTGATGCACTGAGAGCTTGGTCGCGCTCCAATCGGAGCGAAGCGGACTATTGGCGACTTCCGCCCGATGTCCGAAAAGAATTGCGGCATCCATTCACGATGAAGGCCGCCGCCGACCTCATCGCTGCGGGAACGTCTATCGACGCACTCCAAACCCGTTCGCACATCCTTGCGGTTTGGGTCGAGAAGCGCCTGGAGGCGGAGGCCGACATGTCCCATCGAATCTCGCCATCGCTTTACCGCTCCACTTTGCTCACGATGGCCCGTCTTGCTGCCGCCAACGACGGTAGCTGGGTACCGGTCGATGATTTGTCAACGCTGCCGCGATTCGATCCGGCGGCACCACCCGGTCCCGTTGTGCAACGTCTCCTCGCGGCGAATTTACTGGAAACCCATCCCGATCGTAGCGACCATATCCGTTTCACCACAGAGGCGATCCAGGATTTTTTCCTGGCACAGGCGGCTGTGGCGGACATCGTGACGAATCCAGTTGCAGCAGCCAGGCGATTTGCGGCCTTGCCGTTCTCGAAGGTCGCCGCGCGGTTGGAACGCATCGGCAATGAACTTCACTCTCATTCTTGCCGCGAGGACTTTGTGCAAGCACTCGCTGCGCTGGACGGCCCGATGGCAGCCGCTGTGATGCGCCCGGCGGTTAGTTCCTATTCGGCGTCGTGCCGCAAGGTTGTTGCAGAACGGCTCGCGCAATTGTTGACGTCGCGATTTGATGCGGAAAACGCCTTGGCGACCGAACTTCTTGGGCGGCTCAAATGCGTAGAAAGCGCTGTCGTTCTAGAACGCCACTGGATGATCCACGCACCATCGAAACGCGTCCACGCCATCGTCGCCAGCGCCGCGATTTCACATGGGATCACCGCGCTTGTTCCGCTTGTTTTCCGCACATGGTGGTTCCTTCGAGAGGACTACTTTATTGACATCCGCCCCGAACTACAGGCTTCCGCCGATGAATTTCGCAAAGCGCTGGCCGCCCATGCCTATCAGTTCATCCCTGCCAATGAGCATTCGGACAATTATCAGCGCGCACTTTCCGTGCTTGGATATCTGGCTAACGATTACGCCGTCGACGCAATCCGACAGCGCACACGCGACGCAATGCCCTACTTTTATGAATCCCAATACCTGTTGGCCGTGGGCACGGCCGCAGCCGTGACGCTCTACTCGTCGCTAGTCGATTCCTATATTGCTAACAAACGAAACCACGGAGATCCGAAGCAAGAGCATGAAGTCGCCCTGATGGCGTATGGTTCCCACATTGCCAATTTCACCACGCAACGGGTCGAGGACTTTATCGTCTCGCAACTTGATTCACCGGAGCGCGAACGCCAGTTGATCGGAAGATTCTTGGCCGAAAAAATCGGTAGCCCGCGGTTGCTGGCACTGATGATAAAACGGTGGAAGGTTGACGGTTACCACATTCCGGGAACGGGCCGATTTGGTCGACGATTGGGCTGTGAGACGTGGCTCAGCTTATGGAGTCAGAATCCTACGCTGCGCGACCGAAAGGCCCTGATTGAAATCGCCGCTGACCTGCGAGATACAAGAATCGAAGACGCCCTGATCGTCTGCCTGGAAGACGATGAATTGGCAGGGAAGAGCGCCCAATCGCTCGCCGAAATGGGTGGAATCCGCGCTTGTCCAGCATTCCGGCGGCTGTTGACGCGCCAGTGTTCCGATCTGAAAGTTCAAAAGTGGATGCGTCACGGGGCGTTCCACGCCCTGGCACGGCTGCGTGACCCTGCCTGCGTTCCGGATATGGTCAAATACTTAGAATCGGAGGAGGGCCGACACGAGTTTGAAGGAACCGTTGGCTTGGCTTCGATCGGCACAGTCGAGGCTGAAGAAGGCCTTTTCTCGCTCCGTAACCAATCAGATGGCCATCTTGTCGTTGGCCTCATTCATTTCGGGAGCAGTCGGTCCGTTCGTCGGGCCGTTGAGCTTGCTAAAGCCCCAGGTAGGGGTCCAGCCTGGTTGCTTCATGAATCCCGATGGTCTTTTCAACTGCTGCACGGTTGGTCCCGCCAGCACTTTCGCCGAGATGTTGATCTAGAACCGTTGCTGGAATTCGTGCGTTCCGAGAAGCTGTCAGCGGAAAGCGCCCGTGAGCTGTTAGGAATGCTGGAGCACATCGACAGCCCTATTGTGCGGACATGGCTACGCGAATGGTACTTCTTGCGCAACACGTCGGAAGACATTGCCATGAAGTCACCTGAAGGTACGATGCTCTCCGAATTGGCGTTTCGCGAGCTGGCGGAAAGGGGCGACGACACCGTATCGCGCGAGTTTCTCGAACACGAGGTGGAACGCAGCCGAAAGCACCTGGTTGACGACTGGGTCATACGAGAATTGGCGATTTTTGATCGTGACAAACTTCGCGTAACCTTGAACGCCATGTCTAAAGAGGAGACCGACCCCGAGAAATTAGTTGCTTTGATTGATCTTCTGGGGCACTTGGGGAATCAATCGGCGCTCAGCAAGCTGGATTCTTGGATCGAATCAGCATCTTTACCAATCGCGAACGCCGCTTTTGACGCCAAGCTTCGTTTGACAGATCCCTTGCGACTCGTGGCGCAGTGGTAGTTGCACGCTCTAAAATAGGTTCGATATCCGTCGTGGCAACGTCATAAGCAAACTGCGTCGGTCCGACACGCCGACGCAGGCTGGCGTTTTGATAGTCCCAATGTTTGTTGCCGGGCCGTTGCGGCGTCGCTGGGTGACAGAACAGGTGACAGAATCCTCGCTAAGTGACGGAAAACCGTAAAATATGGAAATCGTAGCGTCAAGATTCCACGGAATTTAGGGTTTTCAAGCCACCTCGACAAGCTGGGGTCACAGGCTCGGTGCCTGTATCGCCCACCAACGGCAATCCCGTTGGCAGTCAGTGTCAGCGGGTTCTTTTCGTCGAGAGAGCAAACAGTCGCGACACCTTCTCACATCAATCCGACAGGCAAAAAGATTGAGGGCAAAAAAATGAAGAGAATGGAGAGACGAGAATAGGACCGTGAAAAGGAAGCGATTCTGTCGTCATCTCTCCTTCTCGTCTTCTCATCTCTCCGATTTCCCCGATTTTTTTTGCCGTCCATTTTTTCGCCTTCTATCGTCCGCCCTATTGACTGGCCAGTAACTGCCGCGTGCGCTCGTGCTGCGGTGTGTCGAGCACCTGGGCGGGCGGGCCTTCTTCGACCACTCGCCCGTCGGCAAGCACGACGATGCGATCGGCGGCCCGCCGCGCAAAGCCGATCTCGTGTGTCACCATCACCAGCGTCAGGCCGTCGCGCTTCAGAGCTTCGAGCACGTTAAGAACTTCTTGCTTGAGCTCTGGGTCGAGGGCGCTGGTGATCTCGTCGCAAAGCAGCGCTTTTGGCTCCATCACCAAGGCACGGGCGATGGCCACACGCTGTTTTTGCCCGCCCGAAAGCTGCTCGGGATAGGCGGCGGCCCGTTCGGCCAGTCCCACGCGTTCGAGCAGTTCCGCTCCGCGGCGGCGGGCCTGATCACGCGGACAGCGCAGCACGCGCAGCGGCGCCTCGATCACGTTTTCCAGCGCCGTCAGATGCGGGAACAATTGAAAATCTTGAAAGATCATGCCGACCAGACGCCGGACCTGCGGCCAAGCGTGGCGCTGGGCGTTGCCCGCGTCGATGATGTGCGGGCCAACCCGCACTCGCCCGGCATCCCAATGGTGCAGACCGTTGATGCACCTCAGCAGCGTCGATTTGCCACTGCCGCTGGGGCCGATGATCGCCAGCGTTTGCCCGCCCTGCACGCGCAGCGTTATCTGATCGAGCACGGTCCGCGAACCGTAGCGCTTGCAGAGGCCGGTGACTTCGATCAAGGTCTCCTCACTCATCGGCGTCTTTCGAGTTTGAGTGCCTAAGGGTTCAGGGTTCAGGGTTCAGGGTTCAGCATTCTCATTCAGGGTTGTTCGGTTCGGCGCGACTGTCTCCGCACGACTCTGAATCGCATTCCGCCCGCATGCCCTCCCAGCGCAAACCAACCCGCGTTCACAAAAATGCTGAACCCTGAACCCGGAACCCTCCCGTGAACCCTGGACCCTCCCGTGAACCCTCTATTTCCCCCAGCGCCGCTCCAAATAGCGCGACAAGTATCCGAGCGGCACTGACATCGCCAGGTAGAGCGCCGCGGTCAGCAGGCCCAGCTCGACGAACTTCAAGCTCGACCGCGACAAGATGAGATATTCTTTGGTCAATTCGCGCACGGCGATCACGCTGACCAGGCTGGTGTCTTTAAACAGGGCGACCAGGTCGTTGGTCATGGGACCAAGCGCCGTGCGAATCGCCTGGGGAAAAATGATGCGGCGAAACGTCACGGCGTCGGACATGCCCAACGCACGGGCGGCGTCCCATTGCCCTTGCGGCACCGCCCGGATCGAACTGCGATAGATCTCCGACTCGTAGGCGGCATAGTTCAGCCCGAACCCCAAGATCGCCGCACCGACCGCGGGCAGCGACAAGTGCAGCGCCTCCAAGTAATGGGCCAGGCCGAAATATAAAAAGAAAAGCAACAGCAACAGCGGAATGCCGCGAAAGAATTCGACATACCCTAGCGCCAGCCAACGCAACGGCGTTGGCCCGTAGAGCCGGCAGATCGCCAGCAACAAGCCGACAATCACAGCCAGCACCATGCTTGTCGACGTCAAGAACACCGTCATGCCGGCCGCCCGGAGCAGGAGCGGCGCGTACTGCTCCCACGTCCAGAGCCGGGACGACGAGGCCACGATTTGCCGATCGACCACGTCGGCCAGCTCGGGCGGGTCTGAAAGCGGTCGTCCCTCGGTGTCGAACCCCAGGCCGCTCAGTTCGGCTTCGCTCTGAGCCAGTCGGGCCTGGTCGGCGTTCCACAGTCGCCAGCGCCGCAAGATTTGCTGCCAGCGACCGCTGCGCATCAGATCACCCAATGCCGTGTCGATGGCGGCGATCAGCTCTTGGTCGTCGGGCCGCGCGGCGATGCCGTACCCTCCCTCGGCAATGCGATCACCAGCCAGTTTGAAGCGCGGATTGGTTTCGGCATAAAAAGTGACGATCGGGGTGTCCAAAAGCACGGCGTCGAGCCGGCCCAGCTCCAGGTCGAGATACGGCTCGACCTGTCCATCGAAGGCGATCGTCTCGATGCCCGTGCTGGCGAGCACGCGCTCGGCCGCGCTGCCCGCCATCGTGCCGACCAACCGGCCGCGGCAGTCGTCGAGCCGGGCGATCCGCACTTCGTCGCGCCGCACGACAAGCTGCTCGGCGTAGAGGTAGTACGGCCGCGAAAAGAGCATTTGTCGACGACCGTCGGCGGGAATTTCATAACCGCTTAGAATGATGTCGAAATCACCCTTGGCGAGGCCCAATGGCAACGTCACCCACTCGTATTGCACGAACTGCGCCGACAGCGGCTGCCGCAACTGGCGGCTGAGGGCCTCGGCCAGGGCGTCGGCCAGCTCGACTTCGAAGCCGATGACTCGGCCTGGATCGTGCGGATCGCGCAGCTCGAACGGAGCGCCGCCCTCGGCGTCGCCGCCCCACCGCAGCACTCCGCCCGACAGCCGCTCACGCAGCCGCTGCCAATCGGGCTCGGCCGCGGGCAAAAGCGAAGTTGCCAGCGACAAGATGGCGACGACAATCGGGGCTGGGCGCATAACATAGAACGGCATTCATTCCGTTTCAGGCATGGCGACAAAATCCCCCCGAGGCCGAGAAATTCTCACGACCGCTTTCGCCGACGCGCGCCATTGCGGTGTGGACGCACTTCGAGATCGGTCACGAGCAAAAGATCGATGACATTCCACGAGTCGTCGGGCTGATAAACAATCACCGTGCGGCCGCTGGGAGCCGACATAATGAATTCGCGGCTGCGCACCAAAATCTCTCGGCCGTCCGCCAGATGCATGACGAAAGGTTGAAACGGCTGGGCGTCGTAAAAATTGCGGAGTTGGTCAATGGTCATAGCCGCGTGCCATGAATGATTCCTATCCGTCGATTCTACCAACAGCCCGATTTGACAACAACAAGCCGCCGCAAAGCAAGTCGTTTAATGGCGGGCAATCGCTTCGCCGATCTCCTCAATCAGCCGCTCCAGGCAGCCGGGGGCCAAGAGCGCGATCGTCTCTTGATAGATGCCGGTGCCGTAAATGTCCCTCGGCGGAAGATAGGTGTGCATCGCACCATTCACCATCGTCGCCACGACAATCGGCACACGCGGAAGCCACCGCCGTAGCTCGACTTGCAGTTGCTGGTAGTGCTCGGCCTCGACCGCCACCCACACGCCGTCGCCAATCCGCCACAGTTTGACCGGGAAGGGATAGACGCGACCTGGCGGAAGCGATGCGAAGCGCACGAGCTGGCGAGTGAGCACTTCGACCCGCGCTCGACAATCGCGGGCCAGCGCCGTGCCGCCCGCGGCCGCGGCGGCGGCTTCGTCGGCTAACCGCTGCCGACGTTCCGCCGCAAGCTGCTCAGCCGTGGGCAGGCCCTCGCGATAGGCAAGATCAACGTGCAATGAGCGGTATTGCCAGACGGCGTGTTGCCGCCGCGCATCGGCGTCGACCGGCACATCGCTCCACCCGCCCAATACCGCGCCGGAAACCACGGGCCCTTGATACTGATATCGCGTCGCGGGCGGCGGCAATGCTTCGAGTGCGGCCAGCGCGGCGTGGCCGAGCTGGCGGCCGTTCGATTCCGCAATGCCAAGGTCGCCTGTATAGCCGCGGCGCGGCCCCAGATCGCCCGACGCGCCTTGGATGAAAAAGCACGGCGCCTGCGTGGCCGTCTCGATCAACTCGCGCATCGCCCCGACATAATCGGGGCTAATGAGCGTGTTCTGCCAGGCGAGCGTTGTGGGGTGGCAAGCGTAGTTGACCACCGTGCCGCGCACGCGGCCCTGCGCATCAGTGAGGCGGGCCACCAGCAGGGTGTCGTCGGCCGTGCCGGCGGGATTCAAGCCGCATACCCACTGGCCATTGGCCTCGTCATAAAAATCGCGGTGCGCGGCGAGATTGCAGCGGCCGACGCCGTAGGTAATCACCACAGGTTCAAGCTGGGCGATCGCTTGCCGGGCAAGCGCGGTCAAACGGTCGGCCAGTTCGTCAAGATAGGGGCCGATCAATTCGCCGCCCGGCAGCTCGGCTCGCTCGCGGCCCATCAGCCCGGCCGAGTGCGTGTGCGAGAACATCACCAGCACCCGATCGCGCGGCATGCCTGCCCCCGCCGAAACCTTATCGAGCAGCTCGGCCATTTCTGGCGGCCAGAGCAGGCAATGATCGACCGCCAGCAGCAGCAAGCCATCAACCTCGTCCGGCCCGCCACTCGCTCGATCGGCCGGTCGCAGCGCCAGGGCGGTGGCAGTCAGCGGCCGATGCACGCCGGTCGAGCGATCGTGCGAAGCCGCGCCCCACATGCGGTGATAGATGCCCACCGGCGGCGTGATGTCGCCACGGGCAAGACCAGCCTGGCAAATGCCTTGGGGGGTGTCTACGTGCATGTCGAATTCGGTCCAAGAGAACAGGTTGCGGCACGGTCAACAGGTTGTGGCACGGTCTCTGACCGTCGCCACCATAGCCGACCGCAGGTCTCCTTTGCTTGGCGGCAAAAGGGCGTCTCCACCGCGCAGTGTCGTGAGGAGATCGTCGGTCATTTCATGTGAAACGGTCGGAGACCATTCCACAACTGGTTTGTTTCAAGATGCGGCGTGCCGATATGTAGGACGACCTTCCTAGGTCGTCCAGCGCGAGGTGGACGACCTAGGAAGGTCATCCTACGATCGGGCCACGACCGCGATCGTTTTTTGTCAGCCAACCTTCAGCCCTAAGCGCCTCGCCAATGCGGTGACTTCCGCATTCACACGATCGCCGTGGCGCAGCGTCGCTTCGTCAGGCGTCCAGGTGGCGCGGCGGACGTACGTACTGACTTCGGGCAATACGCCCCGCGCCGCCAACAATCGCTTTTCGACCCAATTGAAAAGCTCACTGTGTTGCAAACTATACATGATTTGCGGCAGCAGCACCTGAAAGATCGAGGTGGCTTCTTGATCCTGGCCGCCGCGGGCCAGCTCCCAGACGCGCTGCAACAGGTCGGCCACGCCCAAGCCGGGAATCAGGCCGCAGATGCCCGCGGGGATCAGGTCGAGAAGGTACATGCCGCCCCAGCCTTCGAGCACGCCGATGCGGCCGTCGGTTCCTTCCACAATGGCGCGGATTTTAGCGGCCATCAGCGGTTCTTCGAGCTTAAGATAGCGAAAGTTGGGGCAGGCATCGGCCAGCCGCCGGGCAAATTCGACCCCCACGGTGGGACCGCCCGGATTGAAGTCTTGAATCATCACCGGCAGCTTGGTCGCCCGGCAAATGACGCTGGCATAGTCGAGCAGATCGCTTTCTTTGAGCGCGAAGATCCGCGGCAGCGCGACCGAAATGAGCGAGGCGCCGAACGACTCATATTCGCGAGCCAGTTCACCGGCCAGCCGGGCCGACGGGTGATTGGCCTGGGCCATGACGGCAATCCGTCCTTCGGCCGCCCGAATGGCCGTCTGCACGACTTGGCGCCGCTCGGCGTCGCTCAACTTATAAAATTCGCTGGCGTAGGCCGGCAGGCAGACGGCAGACAGCCGGCAATCGGCCGCGAACCGCACGCAGCCGGCCAGCCCATTGAAGTCGATCGCCTCGTCGCTGGTAAACGGCGTGGGCACGACGGGCACCACGCCCCGCAATAGTTCGGTGTCTTGGGCCATGCCGCCAGTTGACTGCGCGACATGGCAGGTGTCAACTTGCCGCTATGAAAATCACCGCCGTCGAAACACACGTCTGCCACGCGCGGATGCGCAACTGGGTCTTCGTCAAAGTGCTCACCGACCAGGCCGGGCTGTGGGGCTGGGGCGAAGCGACGCTCGAATGGCACACCCGTGCGGTCGTGGGCGGGGTCGAAGACGTCGCGCAACTGGTCGTGGGCGAAGATCCCACGCGCATCGAGCACCTCTGGCAGATGATGCACCGCCAGCACTTCTGGCATGCCAACGGCGTCGTGCGGGCCACGGCCGTCAGCGCCATCGACATCGCGCTCTGGGACATTGCGGGCAAGATTCATGGCGTACCTTGCCACAAGCTCTGGGGCGGTCCGGTGCGCGACTACGTGCGGCTCTATTGCCATCTGGGCGGCGGCAAAATGGAGGATTTTTACGAAACCAATCCGGCCGATACCGGCCGCTTTGCCGATTTGGCCGCCGCGGCGGTGGCCGACGGTTTTACGGCGTTCAAGTCGATGGCCGTGCCCGAAACCGCGCCGCTCGAAGGGCTGCGGCCGATCAAATACGCTGAGTCGTGCGTGCGGGCGATGCGCGAGGCGGTGGGCGACGGCATCGACATCATGGTCGATTGCCACGCTCGCCCGTCGCCGCGGATGGGGCTGCTCTTCGCGCGGGCGCTGGAGTCCTACGGACTCTATTGGTTCGAAGAGCCATGCTGGCCCGAAAGCGTCGAGGGCATCGCCGCGATTCAGCAGGCGGTGGCCACGCCCATCGCCACAGGCGAGCGGCTGATCGGCCAGCACGCCTTTCGGCCATTTCTTGAGCGGCAGGCGTGCAGCGTGCTTCAGCCCGACATCACGCACTGCGGTGGCTTGAGCGAGGCCCGTCGCATCGCCGCGATGGCCGAGGCCTATCGCGTGGCCTTAGCGCCGCACAATCCTCAAGGCCCAGTAAGCACGGCGGCCTCACTGGAGCTTGGCTTCGCCACGCCCTCTTACATCATTTGCGAGAGCGTCCACGCCGACGTTCCCTGGCGGCAAGACATCGTGAGCGAAGGTTATACGATCGAGCCGCGCGGCCGCTTCGTGCGTCCCACCGACCGGCCCGGCTTAGGCATCGAGATCAACGAAGCCGAGGTAAAGAAACATCCGTTCGAGCAAGAGGTTTTGCAGCGCTCGTTTTATGCGGATGGCGCGGTGGGGGATTGGTGATGGCGAGGCGATTTTGGATTTTAGATTTTGGATTTTCGATTTGTCATGTTGGCTGGGCTGAAGAAGTGGGGGCTGGGGGCGCGGCTTTACCGGTGGCTGCGCAGAGTGAAACGATGCCCCGGTGGACCCAGGTTAGTCGCCTTCGTAGCTGACACGAAACTCGATGTCGTAAGGCTGATCGAGGTTCTTGAAGGGCGCGCCTCCATCGTCAGCGCAATCTGGCCCAATGCTGTACACCACAAATCGTTGTCCATCAGCTCGAAACCGTAGTGGCCCGCCATCGAATGGGTCGAGCGGCACAGTCGGCATATAATCGGGAACGAGATCCTGCAGTTGGCCGGGCGGCCTTCCGGTTTCGCGGCGATAGAGCAAGGCCGCTAGTGCTGTGTCTCCGGTCATCGCATGCGCTTCGCACTTAAGGCAATGAACAATCATCGTGCAGATGTTCCGAAGGAAAAAATTGGACCAAGGATATGTGGTCGCCGCATCCGAGTCAAAGAAACCCTCTAGCTCGCGTTCGACAAGTATCAATTCGGCTTGGCGTGTCGCACCGCTCAAATGAGTGGCTCCCATCAGCGAGCGAACGCGCCTCAGATAAAAGATGAGGTCGCGAGTCCGCGCGAACCGCCGACCATTTGGAGGCGGCTGCGGCTCATCGTCGTCCTTGCCGAGAGTTCCGCGAGGATCGTCGCTTAGCAGCAGATCAACCGCGTTTGCTCGCTCGCCCAACAAGCTAATCTGAAGTGCACGGCCGAAGTCGACCTGCCGCATGAGTTCACGCAGTTCGAGCACCTCTTCGTCGGAGAGCGACAGCATCGGCAGTAGCGCCTCTATGGTGCGAATTGCTGTGCCTTGATGGGCGAGGCGTACAAATTGGGAAATCTGCACCGGCTCATTCTCGAAGCTACGTACAATCCCAAAGATAGCGCGGATCGCACGGATAGAGCCGGCATTATCGCCCTGGTACGCCTTGAGTGCAGCTTCGTTCGCGAGAACGATGGTCGCTATGTTAAGGGGAACTCCATGCTCTAATAGGGTCGAGTATCCTTGGCTGAAATCGACTGGAAACCGAACCGCGCCGCCCCGCTCCGACGCTCTGTAGAACTGGTCGAGCGCGGGGCGATACTTTGCCACCATTTGTTCGGCGTGCGACATATCTGGCCAGACGCCCTCGCGCGACGGGTAAGCGCGATCTCCGTAGGCGATGAACTCGCCCGCTCGAATTCTGTCGAATTCCTGTGTGGCTGCCACCCATAGCTCCGTGGCGTCCTGGTCGGCAATCGGAGGCGCGTAGAGCTCACCAAGATCATCAGGCGTGATCGGTTCATCGGCGGCCTCAATCAGATCGAGCTCGCGGTTTAGCTCGCGGCGAAGCGACACCGCATACGTTCCAAAGGCAACGCATAAGACGAGCAGAAGCAAGCAGAGGACGCACGCCAATCGCAAAATGGCGGCTCTTCGTGAGCGTTGACCGGCCATTTCGTGGTAGGCGTTCGCGTCAGGCATCATCACGAGCGGGCTTTGCGTTTCTTGCCGTTCTTAGAACGGCTTTTCGCGCGATCAGCCTCGCGGATCTTCCGGCCTTCCGCAAAAACCTCTCTCATAAAGTCGTCACCGGCAAAAGCGCCGATTGTGCGGCGCCAATCCTTGCCCCGCGCTTCCGCAAGTTGATCGGTCAACGACTTTACCTGCTCTTCCAGTGCCGCCACGCGTTGTGAAAGCGTCAATCGCGGCATTTCAATTGGTTTCGGAAAGGAGGGCGGACTTTGCCGGCGCGGGCAGACCGACGGCCGCTTCGGTCGCCATGGCGACGCTCAATTGCACCCGCGCCAGCACTTCGAGCAATTCGGCCGCGCTGTAGGGCTTTACGATAAAGTCGTCAAAGCCCGCTTCGGCCGCCTGTCGCCGATGAAACTGATCGCTGAGACCGGTTACCGCGATCAACGGCGTTTTCGAGAAATCAGGCTGGATGCGCAGTCGGCGAGCAAGCTGCAATCCATCCATGCCGGGCATGGCCAGATCGACCAGCATCAACTGCGGCTTGACGGACAAAGCCTGCTTGAGGGCGGCCTCGCCTTCTCGCGCGACGTGTACCTCATGCCCCCAACAGCGCAGCAGTATTGCTAAGCTATCAATGGTGTCTTGATGGTCGTCCACCACCAACACCCGCAAGGCGTCGTTCGCGCTCATGGCAAGGTACGCACCAGAAGGGCTGTCCCAACCCAAATGCCGCATCGTCGCTGTCCATCTTCTCTGGCCAACCGATAAGTTTACGCACGCGGCTCGAAAAAGCAACTATCGCTCCGCTCGGATTTTCGGCACAGATCGGCTATATAACCAATATGGAGGAGAAGATCGCCATTACGCCGGCCGGGCCGATTCACGACACGGTCCGCCCGCCCGGCTCGAAAAGCATCACCAATCGAGCACTGATCTGCGCCGCCCTGGCCGAGGGGCCATCGACGCTCGTCGGCGCTCTGGAGAGCGAAGACACATCGGTCATGGCCGATGGCTTGCAAGCCCTCGGCATCGCGATCGACCGTGATTCCGCGGCCCGCACGCTTACGGTGCGCGGCGCCGGCGGCGTCATCGGTCCGCCGTCGGCCGAAATCTACGTGGCCAACAGCGGCACGACCGTTCGGTTCCTGGCCGCGCTGGTCAGCCTCGGCCGCGGAACCTATCGGCTCGACGGCACGCCGCGAATGCGCCAGCGGCCGATCGGCGACCTGGTCGAATCACTCCGGCAACTGGGCGTCGATGCCTCCTGCGAAGGGCAGGGCGGCTGCCCGCCGGTCGTCATCCGGGCGGCCGGCTTGCCGGGCGGCGCCGCCACCATTCGCGGCGACGTTTCCAGCCAATTTCTCAGTGGGCTGCTGATGGCGGCGCCGTACGCTCAGCGACCGGTGACGCTCACCGTAACGGGCGAGCTTGTCTCACAGCCTTATGTGCGAATGACGCTGGCCGTGATGAAGGCCTTCGGCGTCGATGCGCCGGCCGGCGATCTGCGCCGTTTCGAGTTGCCGTCGGGCGTGCATTACCGCGGCTGCCGCTACGCGATCGAGCCCGACGCATCGGCGGCCAGTTATTTTTTCGCCGCGGCAGCCATCACCGGCGGCCGGGTGACTGTCGAGGGCCTCTCGCGCACCAGCCTGCAAGGCGACGTGGCGTTTGTCGATGTGCTGGCTCAGATGGGCTGCCACGTGGAGCATGGTCCCGACTCGATCACGGTCAGTGGAGGCAAGCTGCGCGGCGTGACTGTCGAGATGAACGCCATCAGCGACACCGTGCAAACATTGGCGGCGGTGGCCTTGTTTGCCGACGGTCCGACCGTCATCACCGGAGTCGGCCACATTCGCCACAAAGAGACTGACCGCATCGGCGCTTTGGCCACCGAACTGCGAAAGCTGGGCGCGGTCGTCGATGAATTGCCCGATGGCGTGCGCATCACGCCCGGAACTCTGCACCCGGCAACGATCGACACGTATCAAGACCATCGCATGGCGATGAGCCTGGCGTTGGTCGGTTTGCGGCAAGAGGGAGTCGTGATTCGTGACCCTGGCTGCACCGCGAAGACCTATCCGGCGTTTTTTGACGATCTATGCAAGTTGGGGAAAAGTTAAGTTTACCCGTCAGAGCTTGCCCGACGGAAATTCCAACGAGCCTTGGGGGACGAATGATTGAGTTTGCTCAGCGGGATCTGTTTGACGCTGCGACGCATTACATGCAGGAGCGAGACAAGATTGTCTCGTTTGCCGAAGCCTCCGTCGTAAATTGGCGATGTGCGACCGCTGAGATGTTTGGACATTGCCCTCTCTTCCATGCAATCGGATTCCGTGGCACGGGGTGGTGGCAACACGCCGATCGGCAATGGCTGCCCAAGAACGCGAAGGGTGCGTTCCTTCACGGACTCGATGCGGACGGCAACGTCAGGATCATACGCGCGTCCAACCAGATCAGGATTTTCAACACGTCGGGACGCATTGCGGACGAAATCTGTTATGGCGGCGCAATCCCACTCACACGGTACATTTTGGAAAACACGCAGGTCGTCGCCGTTTACCGATACATGCTTTATCCGCACCAGTACGAATTTGAACGTTTCGAGTATTGTGGCGGTTTGTGCGTCAGGTCGGTCGAAAAGAGTTCGTACCTAAGTGACGGGGAGTGGGTTCAGGCGACTTGGACGACCGTGTGCGATTACGAGTACGACAGTCGAGGGCTCATCCGCGCCTATCGCGACATGGGCAAACTCTCTGGAGGACGAACCTTGGTATACGTCCGTCCGGCAACCAATACAGCGGAGGATCGTTCGTGCCTATCGCGACGTACGCTTGTCGCGCACAAGATAGCTCATTCTGATAACGAACCGCCTGGCCAGAGCGTCTACTCATTCGCGTACGGACTCGAAATGAGCATGGATAGCGAATGGCCGATCGACACGGTCCTTTTGACATCACCGGATCTTATTGACACGATTACCGTGGGGACGGGCGTAACCTCGATGGGGAGCGTTTATGGCGGCGCCCTGCGGATGCCGGCAGATGGCAGCCCCACATCGCTAATTAATGCTGGGGCCAAGTGGTTGCTGGTGGATACCTCAGACTCGAACCGCGCGGCGAATTTACGCATGGCGCTCGATGCCGGTTTGAGCGTAATTCTGGCCGTCGAAACCCCACAAGATGCCGCGCACATGTTGGAAGGGATCGAGAAATCGGCAGGCGACCAAGTGGCCATCTCATTCAAGGTGCATTCGCGGTGTTCACCGGAGTCGGCTCAAAGAATTGCGTCGGCGATCCGCGAAACGCTGCCCCATCAATGCATTGAAGATAGTCGTATTGTGATCGAAGCCAACCTCGACAAGAAGAACGTGATGGACTACGTGTCGCAACCGGATGTCGATGGCGTTGTTACGGGCGGGGGTGACGTTTCGTACACGCTGGCTATTCTCATCCAACTGGCACTGAACATCCAAGGCGGCGATTGGAAGCGCGCCAAATAACCAAAGCCAACCACTGCGCCGCACGCGACCGATAAATCTACTCGCTCGGCTTGCCGTCGATCACCAGCTTTCCACCGCGGCGAAGGACCGCGGGTGCGGTGTTGGCGATTAGCTCGCTGGCCTCGACTGCCGTCGATGACTGCCCCTCGACGCGCAACTGGGCCTCGCCGTTGTCGCCGAGCACGCAGTGCGCCAGGCCGACCTTCGACGAGCCGGCCACCGTCACGCCGCTGCGGCCGTTGCCGCGGCTGGTGACGTCGATCAGCTCGCAATCGCGCACCCCGTCGTTCACGTTCACGCCGTCGAGCCGAAAACCCTGCACCACCAGGTTGGTGATCAGCACGTCGTGAACGTGATAGAGCGTGATGCCCGTCTGCCGGGCCGAGTAGCTCAGCGGATAAGCTTCGGGCAGCTTGTCTTGCTCGACGCGAAAATAGATGTGGGCGTCGCGGCGATACCATTCCAGCGGCGCCAGCTCGGGCAGCCGATGCGCGGCCGGATCGAGCTTTCGTTCGACGGCCGGCTTGCCTTCCAGAAAGAGCCGCTGAAAGCTCGACCGCGGCGGCCGAAATCGAAACACGGCCCCGCGGTGGTTTTCCCAGGCGTCGGCGGGCACGGGGTCGGCGCCTTCGAGCACCGCTCCCTGGCCGTCGACGATCAAGGGCGAGACGGCATTGCCTGAATGCCGCCGGTCGGAGAGGCTGATCGTCTCACGATACGGCTCGCCGGTATTGGCCAACACGATGCGGTCGCCCGACTCAACCACCCGCAGCGCCTTGCGGATGGTGCGCACCGGCCCGCTGCCCGCATCACTGACGGCCGCCCCGCCATCGAGCAGATCATCGCCCGCCACGTTGTCTACGTAGATCGTTGCCCCGTGCGCCGCCAGGCCGCCGGTAAGCGTGAGAAGCACGGCAACAAGCGTCGGCGATCGCATGGGTTCGGCAAGGCAAGAGGTTTGGGCGGCGGCGAGCCGACTGCTTAAGATAATCAGCCGAAGGGGGAAAGCGAAGCTGATTTGGGCAACTTGGCGGTTTTTCTTCGGTGAATCCAGCTTGGCCAGGCGGGACGATGCCGCTATGATCGCCGCCCACTTCCGATGGCGATGCAGGAGAGACCATGAAAAACCGGTGTTGCCGCCGCGGCACGGCGCTCGTCGTTGGTGTCGCATTGGGGCTGGCCGGCGGCTGCGAAACCACACCCAAGATCAAGCCCGAAGGGGTGGGACGCGCTCACACGTCGCAGGCGGTCGATGCCTATGCCGCCAAGAACGGAGTATCTCGTCAGCAAGCCCGGCAAGAGCTGAGCCAGATGGCCGACGCGGCCGACGCCGAAAAGGCAGTCGCCGACCTGCAAGAAGCCGGGATGCAAATCCGCTGAAGTCGGTTTTTTCAAACCAGAAAAGGCGGGAGCCGGTCATGTGGCACAGCCGCCCTCGGCTGTGCATCGCCGACGCCAGTCGGCGTCGCGGAACCAGCCGAGGGCGGCTGGTCCACATGCTGTTTTTGAATGTCAAAACCGATCAGACGTTCGTTGACTTACTCCGCCAGATA
>DATFDL010000341.1:0-5591 GCA_035252155.1 Pirellulales bacterium
CGAATCGTACTTTGCGGAACGCCACAGAGGGCGTTCCCTACAGACCTCGAGTGGGACGCGCCTCGAATAAATAATTCTTTTATGCCCACATCGCCCCATCGAACTCGGATTCTCATCGCCGACGACGACAGCACCATCCGCGCCAACCTGGCGATGTTGCTCTCGACCGAGGGCTACCAGGTTCGCGAAGCCGAGAACGGCCGGCAAGCCGCGGAGGCGCTTGCGGAAGACGATGTGCATCTGGCTCTGCTCGACCTGAAGATGCCCGAGTTGGGCGGGCTAGACGTGCTGCGTCAATTCCAAGACGAATTGGAAGAAACGCCGGTAATCGTCATAACCGCCTATGGCGGCAGCCAGGCCGCGATCGAAGCCATGAAGCTGGGCGCCTTCGATTACATCACCAAGCCGTTCGATCTGGACGAAGTGCTGTTTACGGTGCGGCGAGCGCTTACGCAGCAGGCCCTGATTGCCCAGGTGCGGGCCATGGAGCTGGCCCGCGGCGAGCGCGACGAGCAGCCGATTGACGACGAGCTGCTCGGCCGCACGCCGGCGATGCTGGAAGTATTCAAAACCATCGGCCGGGTCGCCGCCACCGACGAGCCGGTCTTGATTCTGGGCGAAAGCGGCACGGGCAAAGAATTGGTGGCCGGCGCGTTGCACGGCAATTCGCCGCGGGCCGAGCGGCCATTTATCAAAGTCAACTGCGCCGCGCTCAGCGCCACGCTGCTGGAAAGCGAGCTGTTCGGCCACGAGCGCGGGGCGTTTACCGGCGCCGTCGCGCAGCGGATCGGACGGTTCGAGCAAGCCCACACCGGCACGCTGTTTCTCGACGAAGTCGGCGACATGGAGCTCGACATGCAGGCCAAGCTCTTGCGGGTGTTGCAGACCGGCCGCTTCGAGCGCGTCGGCGGCAGCGCGACGGTGGCCACCGACGTGCGAATTATCGCGGCCACGAACCGCGATCTCGACGCGTTGATCGCCGACGAGAAATTTCGCGAAGACCTGTGGTACCGGCTGAACGTGGTGACGATCAAGCTGCCACCGTTGCGCGAGCGGCGCGACGACATCGCCTTGATCGCCGAGCGGGTGGTGGCGCGATTGGCGGAGAAATATCACTGGCCGCGGCTGGCGCTGTCGCGCGAGGCGGTCGAGTGGCTGCGAGATCAGCCGTGGTATGGCAACGTCCGTGAGCTGCAGAACGTGTTGGCCCGCGCCGCCGCGCTGGCCCGCGGCCGCTTGATTCTGCCTGCCGATCTGACGCCCGCCGCCACGCAGCCCGCCGCCCGCGGCGACGCGCCGGTGGTTCCCGCCGGCAGTTTGCAGCTCAAGGCGATCTTGGCCGACACCGAGCGGCGCGTGATCGCTCAAGCATTGGAGCAAGCCAAATGGAACCGCACTCAGGCTGCTCGCCTGCTCGGCATCAGCCGCCGCCAGCTCTTTGATAAAATCCGGCAATACGAGTTGCAGCCGCCACGGTAATGAAAGCGTGTCATCGCCGCGCCGCATTCGATCGGCGTCATGGTCGCGATCGCCCGCAGAAGTCTCAAAAACCCTCTTGCCGCAGGAATTCGATGACCGACTTGGCGTGAAAAGTCACGCGATGCAGCTTGCCCTCCGGCTTCGATGCGCCGACCCAAGAATTCGTTTTCAGCCAATCGGCATAGCTTGCGAGTACGACGCGCAGTCTTTCCGCTTCTCTTCCGCTGGCGCAGTCGAAGGTGTAACTGTCTCCCTTTCGGGTGTGCGGCATGCTCGTCACGGCGGTCGACTTCGATGAGGAGGCAGGCTCGCTCGACGTCGCGGGCTGCGGCTTCGCCGTCTCTTGCTGTGCGACGGCTTCCGGTTTGTCTTTAGGCTGGCTCTGCGGCTGGCTGGTCGGCTGCGCGTGTTGGCGTTTCGGCGAAGGCGTCACTTTGAGTTTCTCGACAACCCGCTTCACGCCTTCGACCGTGCGAATGGCTTGCACGGCGGCGTCGCGCTGGTGGACGTACTGCACCGTGCCCGACAAGGTGACCTCGCCGTTGCGTGTCTGCACACGAATTTCGCAGGGCGATCGCAGCCCGCGTCCGGCAAGCTGCCGGGTGACGTTTTGCGAGATGTCGGCGTCGCGTAGCGGAACTTTGCGATCCATGATCGTGGGCCTTCGAGATTGAGTCGGTAGCGATGTGCCTCAATTCTCATCGTAGTGCCGCGACGGGGATAAGGCCAGCGATCCATTTCCGGGCAGGTTCGTTCCAGTGCGACACGACCGCGCGTGCTGGACAAAGCCGCGCCGCCGTGAAACACTGGAAGGCCAGTGAGCCAGAGGCAGCCAAGTTAATTCGGAACCAGCCGTGATTCCACCGGTGCTGCGAGCGTGCAACCTGCGGATCGTAACCGGCTGCTTCGCCGGTCTGCTGGGGCTGAATGCCACGACCGCCGCGATCGCCGTGGACCGTGAAACATCGGCACGGTTCGCCGAGCAAATCGCCCCGCTGTTCGCCAGGCATTGCTTGGGGTGCCACAATCCTTCGGATCAAAAAGGCGGGCTCGACCTGACGCGGGCTGAAGGGCTGACCAAGGGAGGCGAGAGCGGCCCGGCGGTTGTGCCCGGCGACGCGGACGCAAGCTTGTTGTGGCAGCGCGTCGCGGCTGACGAAATGCCGCCCGAGCGTACAACGCCCGCAAGCCGCATTTCGCTGACGGCGGCCGAGAAAGCGACGCTGCGCGAGTGGATCGCCGCCGGCGCCGAGTGGGGCGCGGGGCCGATTGACGCTCTGGCCTTCAGCACCGACCGTCGGGCAGGCGTCGATTGGTGGTCGCTGCGACCCATCGCCGAAACTTCGCCGCCAGGAAGTCATCCCGAGGCAACGGTCAATACCATCGATGCCTTCATCGTCGCGCGGCTCGAAGCGGCAGGTTTGCAACCTTCGCCGCCCGCCGGCCGGCGTGTGCTCATCCGCCGGCTTTCGTTCGACCTGATCGGTTTGCCGCCCTCGCCCGATGAGGTTGAAGCGTTTCTCAACGATGCATCGCCGTCGGCGTATGAACAACTGGTCGAACGTCTGCTGGCTTCGCCGCATTACGGCGAACGCTGGGCGCGGCATTGGCTCGACGTCGTCCGGTTCGCCGAAAGCCAGGGCTTCGAGCGCGACCGCTTGAGGACGAATGCCTGGCCCTATCGCGATTGGGTGGTGGCGGCGCTGAACGACGACATGCCGTATGACGAATTTCTGCTGCGGCAAATTGCCGGCGATGTCCTGTGGCCCGACGACCCGACGGCCCTGGTGGCGACCGGCTTTTTGGTGGCCGGTCCCTGGGACGAGGTCGGCCAGACGCAGCAGAGTGAGGCGATGAAGGCCGTGGTGCGGCAGGACGAGCTGGAAGATCTGGTCGCGGTGACCACGCAAACCTGCCTGGGCCTCACCGTGCACTGCGCGCGGTGTCACGATCACAAGTTCGATCCGGTCTCGCAGGTGGATTACTACCGTGTCGCGGCGGCGTTAGGCGGCGTGAGGCACGGTGAACGCAAAACGCCCACGGGCACGGGCCTGCTCGCCGGGGGCGCGGCGTATGCCGTGACGCCGCAGCAGCCCGAAACGACGTATCTGTTGCGGCGCGGAGATACGCGGCAGCGTGGCGACGTAATCTCGCCGGGCGGCGTGAAGGCCGTTGCGGCCGCGCGTGCTGAGTTCGGTCTGCCGCCCGACGCGCCCGAGGCCGAGCGCCGCGTGAAGCTGGCCCGCTGGATCACCGCCCCGGAAAACCCGCTGACCGCCCGTGTGATAGTCAATCGGCTCTGGCAGTATCACTTTGGCGTCGGGCTGGTCGATACGCCCAACGATTTCGGCTTCAACGGCGGGCGGCCCTCGCACCCCGAACTGCTCGATTGGCTGGCGGCCGAGCTAGTGCGAAACCGCTGGAGCCTGAAGCAGCTTCATCGGGCCATCGTGCTCTCGGCCGCGTATCGGCAAGCCGCGACCTTCGACACCCAGGCTGCGCGCGTCGATGCCGCCAATCGCCTGCTGTGGCGGAAGACGCCGCTGCGGCTGGAGGCCGAAGAGCTGCGCGACGCGGTGCTGGCCGTCGCCGGGCAATTGAACCGCACCGTCGGCGGGCCGGGCTATCAAGACTTTCGCACCTTTACCAACAACAGCCAATTCTACGAGGTGTTCGATGCCGAAGGTTTTGCCTTTCAGCGCCGGAGCCTCTATCGCACGTGCATCCGTTCGGGCACCAGCCCGCTGCTCGACGTGCTCGACTGCCCCGATCCATCGGCCACCGCCCCCACCCGCGCCGTCACCACCACGCCGCTGCAGGCCCTGGCCCTGCTCAACGATTCGTTCATGCTGCGAATGGCCGATCGTTTCGCCGAGCGGCTGCGCGACGAAGCGGGCGGCGATGTTGCCGCCCAGGTCGACCGGGCATACCGCCTGGCGTTTGCCCGGCCCGTTTCCGCCGACGAGCAGGCAATCGCCCAGGCGTTTGTATCGCAACACGGGCTGGCCGCCTTTTGCCGCGTGATTTTTAACGCGAACGAGTTTCTGTATGTCGAATGATTTCGATCGGTGCGGCGAGCGTTATCCGCGCCGCGATTTTTTGTCGTGGGTGGGCGGGGGGCTTGGCGCCGCGGCGCTCGTTCATTTGCTCGGCCGCGATCAGGCTCGGGCCGCAGCCGTTAGCGACGCCGACGATCCGCCGCCGCACTTGCCCGTCAAAGCCAAGCGCGCCATTCATATCTTTTTATGCGGCGGATTGAGCCACGTCGATTCGTTTGACTATCGACCCGAACTGGCGCGGCTGCACGGACAGCCGTTGCCCGGCGGCGAAAAGCCCGACGTCTTTTTTGGCCAGGTCGGACTGCTGCGCCAGCCCGATTGGCAGTTCCGCCAGCGCGGCGCCAGCGGGCTGTGGGTTTCGGACCTGTTTCCCCACTTGGCCGCCGTGGCCGATGAGCTGACGGTGATTCGCTCGATGACGGCTGAGACGTCGAACCACACGCCCGCCACGTTCCAGGCGAACACCGGATTTCGGCTGAACGGCTTTCCGGTGCTGGGGTCGTGGCTGTCGTTCGGCTTGGGCAGCGAGACCGACGAGCTGCCGGCTTATGTGGTCATACCCGACGTGCGGGGCGTGCCGGCGGGCGGGTCGATCAATTGGTCGAACGGTTTTTTGCCGGCGCGGCATCAGGGGGTGACGCTGCGCAGCCGCGGGCCGGCCATTCACGACCTCGCCCCGGCTCGGCCCATTGCCGCCGACACCGAAGCCGCCAGCCGCCAATTGCTGACCGCCATGAATGAGCGACACCTGGCCGAACATGCCGGCAGCGATGCGCTGCTGGCTCGCATCCGCAGCTACGAAATGGCGGCCCGCATGCAGTTGGCCGTGCCCGAAGTCGCCGATCTCGATCGCGAGACCGCCCGCACGCACGAGCTGTACGGGCTGGGGGGCGACGCCACCAACGATTTCGGCCGGGCCTGCCTGCTGGCCCGGCGGCTGCTCGAACGCGGCGTGCGTTTCGTGCAGCTCTTTTCGGGCGGGGCGTTCGGCAGTCCGCGGATCAACTGGGACGGGCATGAAGACATGGTGGCCAACCACGGCCAGGAAGCGGC
>DATFDL010000342.1:0-12398 GCA_035252155.1 Pirellulales bacterium
TCAGTTCACGTCCGATTCGAATGTCAGCGCCACTGAGCGCATTCCCTTAATAGACGTCGACGGAAACGAACGACTTTCGACTGTTCATTGCGATTCGATGTCAAACACCGAGCGGCGATGCGCGCAGCTCGTCCGCGAGTCTGCCGATCTCGCGAGCCAAGCGGTCGTGAAGCGATTTGCCTTGGCTCAAGTCTCCTCGGCGCGCGACGTCTTGCAGTTCGCCGGCGACCTGTACCGCCGCGGGTGCACCGAAGTTCGCCGCCAAGCCGCGCAGACTGTGCGCCGCACGTTCGACGCCGGCCGCGTTGCCCGTACCCAGCGCTTCGCCGAGATCCTTCAGAATAACCGGGGCGTCGTCGAGAAAAAAAGCCGCCAGCTCGCGAAAGAGTTGCTCGTTTCCGCCCAACCGTGTCAGGGCCGTGTGATAATCGACCACCGTTTCGCTCGGGGCACCAGTGGGTTCTTGGGAAACCGATCGCGGCACCCCCCGGACTGCCGAGTGGAGGATTCGAAAAAAATCATCCAGATTGCACGGCTTGGTGATGACGGCGTCGAAGCGACCCGAGGCCGCGCAAGCCGCGTCGCCGCGATGCGCCGTCAACGCCACCACGGGGGTTGGGCGAGCAGCAAACGCGGCGGATTGCCGCAATGCCGCGGCCGCCTGCCGCCCGTCCATGACGGGCATTTCCAGGTCGAGCAGCACCACGTCGAACGGCCGCTGACCAGAGCGCGAAGCGAAGGTCTCGATCGCCTCTTGTCCGTTGGCAGCCACCACGACCGTGTGGCCGCGATCTTCGAGCACGGTGCGAAAAAAGTGTTGATTGGCCCTCGTATCTTCGGCCAGCAGCACGTGCCATGAACCGTTTGAGTCGATGTCGAATTGCCGCTCGATGGCGGAGGCTAAATCGGACTTGGCCGCGGTCGACGTAGGATCGACGAAACAAGAAAAACGAAAGACAACGGGCCGCGCGGGGTCATTAACCATCCAAAGTTGCCCGTCCATGAGTGCGACCAGCGCCGCGGCCACCGGTAGGCTCAAGCCCGCACCGCGGTAGCCGGACTGGCGAAACGATTCGAGCGTGAGCGATTCGCCCGGCTCGTCCGTCAGATCCTCGCCCGCGTCGAACTCAGCCTCCGCGCTGCCGAAAGCGAAGTGCAGAAGGACTCGATGTTCGCCGACCGACTCCGCCGCCACTTTGAGCGTCAGCGGCCTGGCCGAACGCAGCTTCGCCGTACTACGCACGAGACCGGCGATCACCTGTGCCAGTCGCTCGGGATCACCCGTCATGCGCTGCGGCACCTCGTCGCCGATGGCCAAAGAGAACGGCACCTGCGTGCCCGCCGACCGGCGTACGATGGCGCGCGCCTGTTCCGCCAGCTCGGCAAGCGAGAAGTCGGCTCGCGAAAGCTTCAGCGATCGCGCTTCGAGCCGCGAAAAATCGACCAGCTCGTCCAGCAACAACAACAGTCCGTCGCTGGCCTGCCGCACCGATTGCAGCGAGCGCTTTTGTTCGTCATCGAGCGGCGCGAGCAGCAAAAGGTCCGTCATGCCGACGATTACGGTCATCGGCGAGCGGAGTTCGTGGTTCAAGTGTTCGAGCAGTTGTCGCGGCAACGGTCGTTCTCCCTGACCTAGCCGTTGAGCGCCTCGGCGGCCGTCAATACCATTTCGGCGATTTCGATCAGTCGCTTGTTTTTGCTGCTGGCCAATTTTTGCAAACGGCGAAACGCCTCTTGCTCGTCAACATTCAGATGTTTCATCAGCAGGCCCTTGGCACGTTCGATCAACTTGCGATCGGCCAGGGCTTGCCGCAAGTCGTTCGCCTCTTGCTCCAGGGCTTTGAACTCCTCGAACCGCCGAGCCGCCAAGGCAATTGCCGGTTCGAGCTGCGCCTGCGTGATGGGTTTCATCAGATAGGCGAAAACGTGGTTCTCCTCGGCCCGTTCGATCAGCTCGCGATCGCAGTGCCCCGACAGCAGCACAATCGGCGCCCGACATTTTTCATAGAGAATGCCGGCCGCGTCGAGGCCATCCATGTCGGGCATGCGAATGTCGGTCATCACCAGGTCGACGGGCGTCGAAAGACACTGCTCGACCAATTCGCGGCCGGTCGAGGCGACGAGCGTCACCTCGTGGCCCAGCGCATCCAACATCTTCCGCAACACTTCGCGGACGTCCGCCTCGTCATCGGCCACCGCAACTCGCAGGCGGATTTTGGCCTCCGTTTCGCCCGTAGGCTGCTGCTTACTCTTCATGGTCGTCGTTGGCATAACCGGGTCCTCAGTTTGCCCGCAAGGCGCCGCATGCTCGTGGCGGCTGGTGTGGAGGTTTAGAATAACACAAAACGGCCTCACTGAAAGCGGTCCGCGTGCCGGCGGACTGCGATTTCGACTTCAGTGAGCCAAATCTCCGCTGGGTAGCAAAATATGTGCCGCCAGACCGGTCGGCGTCAATGGTTGCTACCTTTGTTGACTCGATTACAATCAGCTTCATGCCATCCAGCACCACGAGCGACGCCCGCAATACTGCGGAAGACAAGCCATCATGGGTCGGCGACTATGCCGAAATTGGCCGAGAGGCCGCGGCTGATTGGGGACAAACCATCGAACATTGGGTCGGTGCGCGACCGTTGCCTTCGGTGCTGATCGCCGGCGGCGTCGGTTTCGCTTTAGGATGGCTCTGGACTTGGACGCGTCGCCGATGATTTCCGAAAACCGCTTCTCAGACCCGCAGACGTCAGAGCCACCCGATGGCATGGGATCGCGGCACGCTGGTGACGGCGATTCGGCCGACGATCCGATCGCGCGTCTGAGCGAGCAATTCCGCGAACTGAAGACCTACGCTGGGCAGCGTTGGGCGGCCCGCATCGATCGTGTTTCGCTAGAGGTGCGCCGGGCGATTGTGCTGGCGGTCATCGGCGCGGTCGTACTGTTAGCCGCGGCCACCGGCGTTGTTACCGCCGTCGTCCTGCTGCTCAGCGGCGCGGCCGGCGGAATCGCTGAGTTGCTGGGGGGCCGTCTCTGGCTTGCCAATTTGATTGTCAGCGCAACGACGCTCGGCCTGATTGCTCTGATCTTTGTAGTCGCCTATGCCGGCTGGGCGCGTGCCTCTCGACGAAAAGCAAAGGAGAAGTATGAGCGACGAAGCCAAGAGCAGCGCCGACGTTTCGGGCACAGCGCAACCGATCGTGCGGCCGGGGGACCATTCCATGGCTGAACCACCTGCCGGCGAAGCCGAGTTTCTCCAATGGCAGGCCGAGCAAGCAAAAGCCGCCTTCGATCAGACGTTCGACGAGTTCAAGCAGTCACTGCGCGACAGCGCCAAGCTGAAGGTCTGGGCGCAGCGCCACCCTTGGGCTGTGACGGGGGCCGCGGTGGCCGGTGGCTTCTTGTTGGCAAGCATGGTTTTTTCGCCGCGGCATTCATCCGCCGCGCCGGCCGCCTCGGAAAACGGCAACGGGCAGCCGCACGCGGGACCGCCAGAAACGCATCGTCACCGCTTCGCCTGGCTTCTGACGCCGCTCTGGGAACTGCTCCAGCCGATGCTCGGCCAGTTGATCGGCTCGCTGCTGGGCGCGGCCGCTGGAGCGGTCGGAGCGGCAGCGGCAGGGCGCGCCGACGGCGAGGCAGCACGGGATGGCAATCCCAACGACGCCGATGCGGCCTCGTCAGCGGAAGGGCCTGTGCCGCTATGAGGCTAGCCCTCTACGAAGCCAGCGCGGTGACTCGCTCGGTGTAGGCGACATCGACGGCATCGACGTAGAGAACCACACCAGCCACGCGTCGGCAGAACGCCTGGCAAAGCTGCTTCTCATAAAAGCTGTGCACGCGCCCTCGCAAGGTGACCACGCCGTTGTCGGCTTCGACTTCGAGATGCCGCAAGCCCGGCACGTGCCGAGTTGCTAAATAATTTGCCACGCGCCGCTCCAGGTCGCGGTCGGACTGCTCCCTCAACGATTCGCTCGACTGCATTCGTCTCTCCAGGTGAAAACTCCGTTCGTCGCACGCGGCAGCAGCAAGGCGTGTGCCGGCGGTGGGCCGCACGGATCGCACCGAGGCGGGCAGCATCTGCAACGCCTTGGCAATGCGTCTTTTAGGGAGTTACGGCGAGCCGAGTCAAGAGCGCGCTTTGTAATGCCAGCGGTAAAAAATGCGCCCCCTTTGTGCAAATTGCTGCCAAAGTGAGCAGCAGACGGATGCTAGCATGCCGATTTTTTTTCGCCGCTAAACATGGAGCTCTACGACATCCCTGTCGTGCAGCACATAGTCGGCTTTGGCAACCGTGGCGTCGTGGACCGCGGCGCCCCAGACACGGGCGAACTTGAATTGCTCGACAAAATCCTTATGTACCAATTCGGCCAGGTCCAATAGCGTGGCACCACGACGCAACGTAAACGGCCGCTCGAAGTCGGCCTCCTTGGCCGTAGGCAACTTGGTGTAGACGCGCACCACGTCGAGCGCGCCATAGATTGCCTCGCGCAACTATTCGAGGCCCGTGCCATTTAAGGCCGAGATCGCGTATTCCTCGAAATCGAGCGGACAAAGCTCGTGCAAGAGCGACAAACGCTCGGCGGCCTCGGGCAGGTCGATCTTGTTGGCCGCCAGCAGCGTGTGCGTATACGAAATGCCCACATCGTCTTCGTCGAGCGACGAAGTTTTAGCCAGCCGTGTTTTGGTGGCGGCCATCCGGTCGAGCACGTCCTGTAGTTGCTCGATGCCATCGTCACTGCCCAGATCGACTGCGAGCACGGCCACATCGGCAGAGCGAATGAGTCCCTGCACATACGGCTCCATAAAATCCTTGGTGATCGGGGGCAAGTCGATAAGCTGCACCATCACGTCGTGCCAGGGCATCATGCCCGGCTGTGGGGCGCGGGTGGTGAAGGGATAAGGCGCGATTTCGGGCGTGGCCCGCGTAAGTGCGGCGAGCAGTTGGCTTTTACCGGCGTTGGGACCGCCGAGCAGAACTCCGGTGCCGGCTCCTTGCCGCGGGATGCGCACGCCGTGCGTCTTTTTGCCCGACTTGCGTTCGGCCTCGGCGTCTTTTTTGGCGCGGCTGATTTTTTGCTTAAGGTCGGCCTGCAGCTTTTCCGAAGCCTTGTGCTTCGGCATTTCGCGCAGCATGACCTCGAGCCACTTCAGCTCTTCTTCCGAGGTGGCCGCCCGGCGATAGGCTTCTTCAGCCTTGAGATACTGGGGAGTGAGGTTCGCGGCCATCCGTGCTTTGCCAGCGTGACGAGCGCTAGTGCGAAAGGACTCGCAACTGCGGCAGTTTGTTGCGCAACTGGCCGATGCCGGCTTCGGTCACGCGCGTGTCAGCCACATTAAGCGAGTGAAGTTCGGCCAGGCCGGCCAGATGTTTCAGCCCCGCGTCGGTGATCCGCGTGCTTTGTAGCGAGAGTGCATTGAGGTGCTTCAGGCCCTTCAAATGCGCCAGTCCCTGGTCGGTGATTTTCGTGGCTTGCAGCGAAAGTTCCTGCAGGCTCGCGAATTTGCCGACGTGAACCAGGCCTTCGTCGGCAATACGGGTATTGGCCAGGACCAGGAGCTTGAGATGGTTCAAGTCTCCGAGTTGCTTGAGTCCCTCGTCGGTGACCCGCGTGTTGAACAGGTTCAACTCGATCAGCTTGGCCAGTGGCTTCAGATGCCCCAATGCGCGGTCGCCGACATGGGTGTCGGCCAGGTCGAGCGACTCGAGGTTCTCCATCTTCTTCAAGTGGCTGAGACCATCGCCGCTCACGCGGGTATGCCGCAGGTCGAGGTGTAAGAGGCGCGTCAGCCCGGCCAAATGTGCCAGGCCATCGTCGCTGATTTCATCGCCGGCCAGGACCAACGCATTCAGATAGACAAGCTCCTCCAGGGCCTTCAGGCCGTCGTCGGTCACTTGCGTGCCGATGAGCGTCAATTCTTCCAGCCCTTTCAGCCCACTCAAGTGCGAGACGCCCTCGTCGCCGATGGTTGTCAGTCCCAAGTCGAGCGACCGCAGGTTCTCCAGTCGGCCGACCGCGGCCAGGCCGTCGTCGTCGATCTGTGTATCCGTAAGATGCAGCGTGGTGAGCGAAGTGAGCGAATCGATGCCCGCCAGACCATCGCCGGTCAGCGGCGTGAAGCCCAGATCGAGCGTTTTCAGTTCCCTCAAGCCGGCCAACTCTTTCAGCCCGGCCCCAGTCACTTCAGTATGTTTGAGCGAAAGCGTCTCCAGCTTTTTGAGGTCGGCCAAGCTTGCCAGGCCCTGGTCGGTGACGTGCGTGGCGCCAAGGTCGAGCATCTCCAACGAGGTCAGCTTTGCCAGGTGCCCTAGGGCATCGTCGCGCAGGCGGGTGCGAAACAAGTGCAAGCTTTGGAGCTTTTTCAAGCCCGACAAGTTTTCGAGGCCATCGCCGGTGATCGCCGCGTCGGAGAGATGCAGCTCTTCCAGATTGACCAGCGGTTTCAAATGCACCAGGCCCTCGTCGGTGATGCGCGTGTTGAACAGCGTCAGGGTTTTGAGCGCCGTCAGACCGCTGATCGTTTCCAAGCCTTCGTCGCCCACCTGCGTGCGGCCCAGGTCCAGCCATTCTAGCGCGGACAGCCCGCGCAAGCTCTTCAGGCCCGCGTCGGTAACATGAGTGCTCCACAGGCTGAGCCAGCGCAGGTTTTTCATGTTTTTGAGCGCTTGCAGGTCGTTGTCGGTCGCGGCGGTGTTGCCCAGATCGACCTTGACGATCTGACCTCGCTGCTTGGGGTCGAATTCGACCGAGCCGCCCAGCTTGCGAAGATGAGCCACCATCGGATCTTGCGCGGCGGCCGTCTGGGGCTTGGCGGCGGCGGCCGGGGCTTTTTTGGCGGCGGGTTGCTTGGCGGCGGACTGCGCTGCCGGCAAGGCCGAGGCGGTCAAGAGCAATAAACCGGCGAGAACAAAAGCCGAAATTTTCATGATTTCTCCACCTTGCGGACAATACCGGACCGGGCCGTTCATCGGCGCAAGTAGAATAGCTTGCGCCAACGCGCGCCGCAAGCTTTTTGGGAAAGCCCGGACTTAGGGCCAGCCGGCCCTGCCGATTTCCGTAGAATGGCCTTTCAGGCCGTCAGGTCATCGGGAAAGACGGCCTGGAAGGCCATCCTACGAGCGGCTCGCTCTTGTCGCCGCGGCGTCACTACGATCATCACCCCGCGAACAACCGGCATCTGCGGCCATCCGCGCCACGCCGGCCGATTGACTTGCCCGGCGGCCAACCTACTTAAAAGTAGGGGGTAGATCCTTGGTTTTCCGCGGGGTGTTACGCTCGTGGCTCATTCGCATTGGCTGGTCTTGATCAGCGTGATCGTCCTGCTGGTCGATCTGGCGGCCGGCATTGCGCTGGGCTGGTGGATTCACGAGATCAACAACGTGCGGGCCAACGTGTTCAACGCCCGCCACGCCATCGATGCCCTGCGCGACCTGCACGACCTGACCTGCGACGTGGCCGGCCGTGTGGGCCAGCACCTGACGCGGGTCGACGCCATCAGCCACGAGCTGGCCACGTTGCGGGCCGGCTGTTCGGGGCCGAAGGACCGCGCGGTGGTCGACGCCGTGTCGCGGATCGTCGAGTTCAATGAGGAACTTACCCAGGAACTGGCCGACGCCAAACTGAAGCTGGGCGATCAGGCCGACATGATCGCCGCCCAGGCCAAGGCCGCGATGGCCGACCTGCTGACCGGGCTGCCCAACCGCCGTGGCTTCGACGACGAGCTGCGGCGTCGCATCGCCCAATGGCAGCAGCAAGAGACGCCCATCTCGGTACTGATGGTCGACATCGATAATTTGCAAAAACTGCAAGAGGTCCACGGCGCCCAGGCGGCCGACGACGTGCTGCGCGGCGTGGCGGGTGTGCTTAACGAAACAATGCGGGCCATGGACCTGATCGCCCGATATGGCGAAAACCAGTTCGCCGCCGGCCTGCCGGGCACGCACCTGAGCGAAGCCAAGAAGACCGCCGAGAAGCTGCGTTCGGCATTGGCTGAGCGCGAATTTCACGTGGGCGAGACTCCCGTCAAGATTACGGTGAGCGAAGGCGTGTCCGAGGCGCTGCCCGGCGACGACATGGGGACGTTGCTCGAACGGACCGCGTTGGCCCTGGCCGCCTCGCACGAAGCCGGCGGCAATTGCGCCTATTTGCACGACGGCGACAAATGCGAGGCCATTCCCATTGAACAGCCCACGGGTGGGTTGCTGTTCGGCCAGCAGGAGCTGATGGCCCTGGCCAAGCAACTGCAAGCCGGGCCGGTCGATCCTCACACCGATCCTCTGACCGGGCTGCTGAATCGCCGCAGTTTTTTCGAGGGGCTGCGACACCGCATCGCTGAACACAACCTGGCCAACATGCCGTTGACGCTGGCGGTGATCGACTTGGACAACATGAAGAACCTCAATAAGGTCCACGGCCACCTGGTGGGCGACGTGGTGCTGCGCACGGTGACCCAGATTATCCGCAGCGCCACCCGAGCCCATCTCGACATCGCCGCCCGTTATCACGAAGACAAGCTGGCGGTGGTTTTGGTACACACGGAGTTGCGCGACGCTGTGCCGGTGGCCGAGCGCATTCGCCGGGCGATCGCGGCCTGCAAGCTCAAGGCCGAGGGCACCGACGTGCAGGTGACTGTGAGCATCGGCGTATCTGAGTTGCCGCGCGGGGCCGATGCGGTGGCGCTGCTGAAATCGGCCGAGGACGCCGTGCGCGTGGCCAAGGCGGCGGGCCGCAATCGCACCTATCTGCACGACGGCACTCGGGCGGTACCCGCCACGTCGCAAACTGCCCGTGAACCCGCGGCGGTCTAGCTATACTCGCCGTGGCCGTGAATGCACACAAGGTGGGACAGCCGCCCTCGGCTGTCTCGCGGTCGCCCTTGGCGACCACCGCACAGCCGGGGGCGGCTGTGCCACACCCGCGGCGGTTTAACTACGCCGGCTGCTGCTCGTGGTAGCGAACTTCCCAGTAGCCGTATTGCGGATCGCCGGAACGGAAGGAAAAAACGGCGTCGGGCAGGGCATCGCCGAATGGCCCCCGCGAGCGGACGCGTACCAGCAAGGCCCCGTCGCCGCGGCGTTCGACACGCCACTGGTGAAAATCGAGCAGTTCGCCAGGATGTTTCATCGTTGCCCCATCGTCTCAGAACTTGCCGCTCAATTCTAGCCCGAAATCGGCGCTGGCGCCGCCACGGCAAAAACGGGCTTGGTGTCCTAGTAGTATGTTGCTGGTACAAGCCATGTGGCACAGCCGCCCTCGGCTGTGACTCGGTCAACGCCGCCATCGGCGGCGAACACAGCCGGGGGCGGCTGTGCCACATCTGGCTAAGAAATCGGCGGCAACACCCTATTAAGACAACGGCAAAAACGGGCCGGGCGCACCGGTTTACAGCGTGGCAACCGCACTCGACTCCAATTCGAGCAGCCGCAACTTCATGCGAATGCCCTCGCCGGCCGAGTAGCCCCGCATCGCCCCTCCACTGCCGACCACGCGATGGCAAGGCACCAACAACGGAATCGGATTGGTGCGCATGCAATTGCCCACCGCCCGGGCCGCCCGCGGATAGCCCGATCGCTCGGCCAGCTCTCCGTAGGTCAACGTCTCACCCAGCGGAATTCTGCGGCAGCCGTCGATCACGCGGCGCTGAAATTCGGTTTGCGGGCCGAGATCCAGCTCCACATCGAGAAAATCATCGCCGACGCCTTCGGCATAAGCTTGCAACCGAGTCACCAACGGCTCGTCCTCGGAGTCTCGATCCTCGCCTTTCGCTTCACAAACGGGCGTCTCTTCGCGGAACGGCAGTCGCCACACCACATCGTCGCGGGCCGCTTGGGGCGTCGAGTGGCCGAACGAAAGCCGCCGCACTCGGCTGTCGGCCGTGACCAGCGCCATCCATCCCAGGGCCGACGGAAACACCTGCACGCTTTCTCGAATTTGAGAGCCGCTCATCTAAAAAATCCTCGCAAGATGGGTTCGTCCGATGAAATGCCCGCTTGCTTTGACATTGTTGGCCGCCTCATTCTATACTGCACCCAGATTGCGGCAAGCTGGCGGCGCGGACCACGGGAACGGCGGAAAACAAGGAACGCCTTGCATGAACGACTACAGTTCATTGTGCGACGATTTCTACGTCAATATGAATCTCGGCACCGAGATGGAGCTGCCGAACAACCGTGAGACCGTGCTCCATTACTTCGAGCGGATCCAAAAAAAATACCCCACGATGCGCAATTTCTATTGCCGCGAAAAAGGGGATTTTGTGCTCGAAGAAGACAAGGACCGCGGGCACTATCGCTGGGCCACCATCGAGCAGCGCCGCGTTTGTTCGGGCCAGGTCAACCCCCAGTCGGTCGGCGAAGCGCTGGAGCAGCACAAGCTGGTTTTGGAGCTCGCGCCCTACATGCTTTCGGTCAGTCCGCTCGATTGCGAGGCGCTCGATCTGTTGTTCGGCTTCGATTTCACCTATCGCGGCAACCATAACCAACTGGTGGCTGAGGCACTGGGCCTAAGCCCGGCCTTGGAGCGGCTGGCCGATATCCCCGGGGCCAGCATCATCAACCACGAACCTTCGATCACGTTGGCGCTCGACGAAGACTGCCGCACCCAGTGTCGCCTGAGCATCGAGACCCGCACCAATGCCTACCAGGTGCGGACCGGCGATTTTCCCGAAGAGCAGCTCAGCGTCTATTTGACCGCGCGGCAGTACGGCAGCCTAGGTCCGGACAACACGTTTGTGACCGCCCTGGAAAACCTGACGCAGATCTGCCACGAGATGGTCGACAGCCACGTGATCGAAAACGTGTTGCGGCCGCTGGCCCGAGCGATCGCGCTTAAATAGTCATTCACGGTGCAGGGTATTCGCACCTCGTGCCAGGTAGCTGCCGGCCTTGTGCCGGTCGGATTCGACGATCAACGAACCCACAGCCGGCCATAGTCCAGACTCGCCGCCACCATAAACACCGCCCGCCACAAGGGCCGGGACGACCAATCGGCCGGCCACAAGGGCCGGGACTACCTACATGCCGCTTGTCACCTACAGCGATTTCGCCCGCAACGTCCGCGTCGAGACGGCCTTCAACGTCCTGGCGGTCGCCAAGCGGCTGAAAGCCGCCGGCAAGCGCGTCATCGAATTGGAGATCGGAGACAGCCCGTTCGCCTCGACCCAATCGGCCAAGGCCGCGGGCTTGGCCGCCATCCGCGACGATCTCTCGCACTACTGCCCATCGGTGGGCATCGCCGAACTTCGTGAGGCCGCCTCGCGCTACGTCAACCGCGAGCACGGCCTGAACACGACCGCGGCCAACATTGTGGTCGGGCCGGGCGCCAAAGTCTTCGAGCTGCTCTTCTGCGAGGCGTTTCTCGATTCCGGCGACGGCGTACTGGTCTTCAGCCCGTACTTTCCTACTTATCTGCCGAACATTGCGCGGCGCGGCGCGCGGGTCTGGCTGTCAAATCTGAAACAGGCCCGCGATTTTCGTCCCGACCTGAACGAGGTCGAGGAGTTTTTAACACGCGATCCGCATCCTAAGGCGATCTTCATCAACAGTCCGCACAACCCCACGGGCGGCGTGGCGACGCACGACGACCTCGCGGGTCTGGCCGGGCTGGTGCGCGGGCGCGACATCGCCGTGTTCAGCGACGAGCCTTACGACCAGATGGTATGGCGAGGCCGTCATCATACGCTCTTGGCCCAGCCCGACATGATCGAGCAATGCGTCGCCGCTTACACTTTCAGCAAGTCATACAGCATGAGCGGCTGGCGGGTGGGCTTTGCCGTGGCCAGCCCGGCCACGGTCAGTTTGTTCGCGACGCTCTTAAATACCTCGCTGTCGTGCGTGGCGCCCTTGGCGCAGTTGGCCGCCGCCGCGGCACTCGATCACGACGGCGAAGAGCGCGACCGCACCATGCGGCTCTTTCACGGCAAGGTCGAGCGGATGGCCGCCGGCCTGAACCGCATCGAGGGCGTGCGATGTCTCGACCCCAACGCCACGTTTTATCTCTTCCCCTCGGTGGCCGAGGTTTGCAACCGGCTGCAAATCACCTCGCACGGGCTGGCCATGTATCTGCTCGAAGCCGCGGACGACACGCTGGGCGTGGCCTGCCTGGGCGGAGAATCATTCGGCGAGGCCGGGGCCGGCTTTTTGCGGTTCAGTTGCGCCGAGCCGGATGATCTGCTCGACGAAGCGCTGGGCTTTCTGCCACGAGCCTTTGCACAAGTCGACCGCGTAGCGCAATTCCTTTCCCAGCGGCCCGAGTTCCGGCTGGCGCAGCCGTATCAGTTGTAGCGGCGCCGGTGCATTGGCCGGACGCGGCTACCTCGCTTGCGCTTCGGGTTTGTGTAGCCCGCATGAACTAGGTTTGAGTGTCCCCCGGACGATGGCCTTCCTAGGCCGTCCAGCGCGAGACCGGTGG
>DATFDL010000343.1:0-3803 GCA_035252155.1 Pirellulales bacterium
TGCCCACCCTACGATTCTCAAAGCGGCCCCTCACCCCAGCCCTATCCCGGTGGAAGAGGGAGCGAAGGCGCGACACAGCGAGGAGGCGAAGAGGCGAGCGGGCGACAGAGAGGAAGTGAAGAGCCCTCTCCCGAAGGGAGAGCGAGCGGAACGCCACGGAAGGCGTTCCCTACAGACGTCGAGGGCGCCGCTGCCACTCACGAATCACCGAAACTTGCAAGAGGGAGCGGAACGCCACAGAGGACGTTCCCTACAGACGTCGAGGGCGCGCCTCGCTTACGCTTCGGGTTAGTGTGGGCGATTGTCTGGGGTGTGGCGATGGGGGCGACGATGAGCTGCAAGTTCACGGGCTGGCTGGCGCCGCTGCCTTTCATCGCCTACGCGGTGGTGTATGGCGACCGCCAGACCGCCAAGATTCTGGCCATCGGCCTCAGTGTGGCGCTAGCCGTGTTTTGGATTGCCAACCCGCGGCTGTGGCATCACCCGTTCGGCGGCCTGCTTACGTTCTTCGACCTGAATCTGAACCGCGCGGGAACGCGGCTGGAGATACCGACGCTCTTCTTTGGCCGCCGATACGACATGCAAACGCCGCTGCCCTGGTACAACACCCTGGTCTGGACGGCCATCACCGTGCCGCTGGGAATTCTTGGTTTGGGCCTGGTCGGCATGGTCAGCCTGGTGCCGCGCTGGGCCATCGAGCCGGCCGGCATATTGATCTTGTTGAATTGGCTGGTGTTGATCGTGGTGCGGGCGTTGCCTGGCACGCCGGTCCACGACGCCGAGCGGCTGATTCTGCCAAGCTTCGCGTTTTTCGCGGCGCTGGCGGGCGTGGGGGCGGCGCGGGTTGTGGAGTGGAGGTGGGGGACTTCGCCGCGCGGTAGTCCCGGCCCTTGTGGCCGGCTGCTCGGCGTTTGGCGCCGGCAGCGCGAGCCCGGTGAACCGGAATGCCGGGCACAAGGCCCGGGGCTACAGCCGCAAGCAACGCAAGGTCGGGCACAAGGCCCGGGGCTACAGCCGCAAGCAACGCGGGGCCGGGCACGAGGCCCGGGGCTACAGCGCGGAGTTGCGATCGCGGCGGTGGCGATCGCGTATCTGGGCGCGGCCGCAAGCACGGTTTGGTACGCGCCGCAGTGGCTGAGTTATTACAGCCCGATCATCGGCGGCTTGCAGGGGGCCGACGCGGCGGGCATGGAAGCGACGTACTACTGGGACGCGCTCGACGCCGAAGTGCTCGACTGGCTGCACGAGCACACGCGCGACGACGAAACCATTGAGTTTGCATCGGGGTCAATGGAGAATCTCACGCTAATGCGGCGGTGGGGAGTGCTGCGGCGCGACGTCGCTCGGCGGGGGACGGAACGGCACGGAGTCCGTTCCCCACAGAGTTGCCGGTGGTATGTCCTTCAGCGGCGGCCCACGTTCTGGACGCCGCAAGACCGTTGGCTGGTCGAGCACGAGCGGCCGGCCTTCAGCAAGACGATCCGGCCGCCGTCGTGGGGTTTCGGGCCATGGCGGCTCGATGTGCCGCTGATCCTGGTTTATTCCCCGGAACAACGCGACCGGGCCGCGGCGGCAGTCCACGGAGGGAATGGTGGAGTCTCCGCCACGGAGCGTCGGAGCTACGTTATGCTTCACGCGGCCCGTGTTGAGACATTTTGGCGCGGCGCTTCGCGTGTAATGTGGGACAGCCGCTCGCTGGAAATGTGGGACAGCCGCCCTCGGCTGTCCTCGGTCGCCTTTGGCGACCGCGACCCAGCCGAGGGCGGCTGGGCCACATGGGTTTTGCTGACCCAGCCGAGGCGACTGGGCCACATGAGCTTTTGCTAACCCAGCCGAGGCGGCTGGGCCACATGCGGGAGGCGGCTGGGCTACATTTATTGGTCTGCCGACTCGCTGCCAATGCAATAGAGCGCGCGGTCGCTGCGAAGAAGAAGGCGGCCGGCGGTGGGGGCGGGCGAAGCGCGGAAGATTTCGTCGGCGTCGACGTCGATCGTGTTGCGGGCGATTAACTTCAGGCGCGGCTCAGCTTCGATCACCACCACCGCGCCGTCTTCGGCCTGAAAATAGGCGCGGCCGCCGGCGGCGATCGGTGAGGCGGAAAAATTGCCTTTCAGCCTGTCGGTCCAAAGCTGCGAGCCGCTGGCGGCGTCGTAGCCCACCACCACGCCGCCCATGCTGGCGACCACCAGGCAGTCGTTCAAAAAAATCGGCGAGGGCAGATCGCGGCCCACTTTGCGCGGCGTGTGCCACTGCATCCGCGAGCTGGTCACGTCGCCCGACCCGCCGGGCGCGACCGCATAAACGTCGCCGGCCAGGCCGTTGACTAGATAGACCAGACCGTCGCCGGGCGTGGCGGTCGGCTCGCCACGGCCGGCGAAACCGCGACACGACCAAAGCAACTTGCCCGAGGCGGGATCGTAGGCCGCCACGCCCTCGTGACCATTGAGCACCAGCTCGCGGCGACCCTGGGCTTCGATAAGGACGGGCGTGCTCCAACCGCGATAGTTGGGCCGGGGCACGCGCCAGGCTTCCTCGCCCGTGCGTTTATCAAAAGCCGCCAGAAAGGCGTCGCTGTCGGCGTCGCCGTTTTGAATGACCAGGTCGTCAACGATGACGGGCGAGGCGGCAGGTCCCCAGATGTTGTCGAACGTGCCCAGCGCTTTGTTCCAGAGCGGCCGGCCGTCGACGGTGTAGGCGTGCAGGCCGGCGTTGCCGAAGAACGAGACGACCACTTCGCCATCGGTGGCGCAGGTGGGCGAGGCAAAGGTGTTGAGCTTGTGCAATTGCTCAAGCTCGCCGGTGTAGTCAATCGCTTTTTCCCAGAGCACGCTGCCGTCGCCACTGTCGAGGCAGAGCGTGCTGCGCCGGCGGCCGTCGTTAGCCGCCGTGGTGAGAAAGATCTTGCCGTCCCAGACGATCGGCGACGATTCGCCGCCGCCCGTTAGCGCCGTCTTCCAAACCACGTTACTGGCATCCCACCGGACGGGCAGCCTTTTTTCTTCTGAATGGCCGTCGCCGCGTGGACCGCGCCAGCGCGGCCAGCGGGCTTCGGCGTGGACCGATTGGGCGGAAAGAGAAATCAGAGCGACGATCGCGAGGAGGCTGCGGGCGAGGGTCATGGGGGCGTGGATTTTGGATTTTGGATTTTGGTTTTTCCGGTGATCGGTTTTGATTTCAAAATCGGCATGTGGACCAGTCGCCCTCGGCTGGTTCCCCGACGCCGTCTTCGTCGGCGATCGACAGCCGAGGGCGGCTGTCCCACACGCCGGTTCCGCAGTTACCGATCTCGATTGTCAAAGCCGATTAGCAGTTCACGGAACGCCACAGAGGGCGTTCCCTACAGACGTTCTTTGTTACCGGGATTCAGCCCTTATAACGAGGGCTCAGGCCTTGAGCTGTTCGTCGTGCCGCATGCCGCTGGGAGGCTGGTCGGCGCGATGGACGTTGGCCAGGGCCTGCCGGGCGCCGGCGTGCTGCTCGACGTCGTTGTCTTCCCACTCGATCGACACGGCCCCGCTGAAGCCCGCCCGATTGAGCTCGACAAACAATTCTTCGATCGAGGTGGCGTCGCGGGCGGTGCCGGCGGTCACAAAATTCCAGCCGTTGTGCTTGTCGCCCATCGGCCGATGCCCGCCCAGCAGGCCGTTGCGAGTGTAGCCGTCGACGACCTGCACGCCCTTGATGTGGGCGCAGTGAATGCGGTCGCCATAGGCGCGAATGAAGTCGACGCCCGACACGCCTTGCCATTCCATGTGCGAGCAGTCGAAGTTGAAGCCGGCCGCCTTGGCAAAGCCCGCGCGATC
>DATFDL010000344.1:0-12191 GCA_035252155.1 Pirellulales bacterium
AGCTCTTTGGCGTTGTTGCAGCCCCAATAAAAACCTTTCGTGCCGCCGGGCCACTCGTCTTTGCCGCTGCGCCAGAGCTTACTTTGCCGCGTGCCCAGCTCGAACATGGCAATCTCGTTCGTGTTGATATCGGCCAGCAGCCACTCGTTGGTAAAGAGGCCGTTGTTCGAGTCGTTGAGGATTTCGACGGCCCGGTCAATGTTGTCGGCGTATTGCAACGCCCGGCGGATGCGCGAAGCGACGGTCAGGCCCGAAATATCGAACGTCGTCTGGCGGATGGTGGTCTCGGCGACGAGCAAGCCGGCGTCGTTCATGTAATAGTCGAGCCCGCTCATGATTCCGCCGGGGTACGACTGCATGATCACCCGATGCCCGTCACTGGGCGCGATATCGAGCCAGACGTTGAAATGCCGCACATAAGGCAGCCGAAACATGGTGATGTGGCCAAACACGATGCCGCCGTCGGCGGTGGCGGGGCCGACCGCCGCGAACGCGCTGCAGTGCTCGTCCCATTCTTGCGTGGCCTGCACGTCGGGCGGCTCGCGAAATTTCATGCCTTCCAGCCCGGTGGCGGTGGCGTCGAGTCCTGATGAGAGAAACTCCACTTCGATGGCCGAATTGACGGCTACGACATCGACCAGATCGAGCTTGCGCGAGTGGAACTTGGCGCCGGCCGCGGCGGCGCCGTCGGCGATGCCTTTCATCTCTTCCAGATACTCGGCGTCGTAGCGCCGCAGGAAGACGGCGTTGACCAGCGTGCGCATGTCGCGCCAGGCGTCTTCGGGCGCTTTTTGGCTTTTGATTTCGGCCAGCGACGCGATGTAATCGACGATCTCGCGGGCCATGAGCTGGCCATGCTGATAGCCGCGTTCGTAAGGCGTGCCTTCGATGTGCAGCACGATCCAGCCGGAGCGCGAATAGCGATAGGCCGGCCCGCTGCGGACCACCGACGCCGCGTCGGGCGTGAAGGCCGAAATTCGCGGAGGCAACGGCTCATGGGTAGCGTCCGCGGCGGGCGCGCTCTCGACGAACGAGATCGAGCAGAGCAACCCGGTGAAAAGCAAGCAAGATCTCGTAGTGGATGACATAAAAATGCCTTGAGAAGCTTTGGTTCTGTGTCGCGTTTCGGCTGTATTACTCAACTTCGTAAGTTCGCAGCAGGGTGCGACGGCATCCGTCGCGGCGCGCATCGCGCTGTTAATTCGCTCCAGTGCGGCCGCCGCGACGGACGCCGTGCTATTTGGGCCTCGGGCGTAGTGTATCCGCACGGCGTCACACCGCGGCGAACTGCCTCATACCTGATTAACGACACCCCATGCGCCGCGGCGGATGCCGTGGCACCCCGAGTACCGAGTGCTGAATCCCGAATCCTGTCCCCGCCTCCCTCAAAACAGCCCCAGGATCGGCGCCCCTGTCGGCAGTAAGTGCAACGGCCGGCCCTCGCGGTCAATCACTTCCAGGTCGTCGATACCCATCGCATGATAAATCGTCTTGGCGATATCGTCGGGCGCCACCGGATGATCTGCGGGGAATTCTCCGCGTCGATCGGTGCTGCCGTACACCTGGCCGCCGCGAATGCCGCCGCCGGCAAACAGCACGCTCATGGCGTGCGTCCAGTGATCGCGGCCGGCCCCGCGCGGCCCGCCCGACCGCGGATCGCCGATCTTCGGCTGCCGCCCCATCTCGCTGGTCACCAGCACCAGCGTGCGCTCCAAGAGACTTCGCTGGTGCAGATCGTCCAACAGCGCCGAAAAACATTGGTCGAACTCGGGCAGCAGCCACTCGCGCAGGCAGCCGAAATTGTTGCCGTGCGTGTCCCAGCCGCCGCCGCTGGCGCAGTGCTTGGCATCGGAGGTTTTCAGGTTCTCCTGCCAGAAGACGCTCACGAACGGCACGCCCGCCTCCACCAGCCGCCGGGCGAGCAACATGCTCGAAGCATTGACCGTGGCCCCATAACGCTCGCGCAGGCTCGCCGGTTCCTGACTCAGATCGAAGGCGTCGCGCGTCGCTTGCGAGCTCAGCAGCGTGAAAGCCCGCTGCTGCTGTTTTGTGTAAGTGACGAGCTGCCCGTCGGCTTCGGCCGACCGTGTGGCGCTATCGACTGCGCCCAGCAGTCCGCGCCGCGACCGCAACCGCGCGGGATCGACGCTTCCTTCCAGCCGCAGCGCGGGCACCGTGAACTCCAATGGCCGCTCGAGACTGCCTTCGACATAGAGCGGGTCATATTCCACGCCCAGCCGCGCCGCGAACTGGCCGGGCCGCGTATACATCGGCGCCCCGGGCTTTTGCGGCAGCGAAATCACCGGCGGCAGATACGGATGCGGCGGCGACTTCAGCCCCACCACCGTGCCGAGAAACGGCCAATCGTCGGGCTGGGGTGTGCGGTTGTTGCCCAACGTCCGAAAACTCTGATCGGGCTCATGCCCGGTGAGGTTGTAGTAATAGCCGGCGTGATGGTCGCCGGTGCCGCGGCCGTAGTGTCCCAGCGAATTGACCACCGCCAGATGGTGCGCCTGCCGGGCCGTGAGTGAAAGATGCTCGCACATCCGCACGCCCGGCGCGGAGGTTTCGATCGGCTTGAACTCACCGCGATATTCGGCCGGCGCCTCGGGCTTCAGGTCCCAGGTGTCGAGGTGCGACACGCCGCCGCTCAGCCAGATCATAATCGTCGAAGTGGCCTTACCGCGTGGGGCTTGCTCGGCGGCACCCACCAGCCCCGGCAGATCGAGCCCGCAAAACGTCAGTCCCCCGGCCACCAAAAACGTGCGCCGGCGGATGACGTTCTGCAACAGATCGTGTGAGACTGGTGGATGCCGCATGGCGGTAATTTCTCAGCCCCCTCAACCAGAAAGCTGTAGCCGACTTCGTGAGAAGTCGGGCCGTCCCAGCGAGTTACGGCCAGAATTCTCACGAATTCTGCTACACCAGCGAAAGACAACATATCGACTATAGTTTTCCGCCGCCTCGTTGAACAGCCGCTGACCTGCGCGGCCGTCGAGGCCGGCCATCGCGCAACGCCCGCCTCACGGCCGACAGCCAATCTTGCCTCAGCCAGTGGCCACCGGTCGGCTTGGCCCAGTAGGTCAACCAACGGGCCGACATCAAAACTTTCATCAGGTCTCTCGCTTGCTCCTGCGCCATGTTCAAGACCACCGGGCAGCAAGGTTTGCACTTGGTGATTGCGGTGGCTACCTCGACCATCGTGCCCGGATCGAGCATCTCGCCCAGTTCGACGCGGCGGCCGCCCATGTCGTCGTCGAGCGAGATCAGGGCGGTCGAGCCGAGGTCTTCCTTGAGCCACTCGACGACGTGCACCAACGAGGTGCGCGTCACAACCTGGTAACCCCTCAGCTTTTCCCGAGCAAACCTTTCGATCTCCGGCACTTGGCGCGGCGCACCAACGATCAGCACGGTGTCGCGCAGCGGCGGTGGGGTCGCGCGCCGCGCGCTCGCCACCTCTGGAGCACGGATCGATTGCTCGGCGGTAGCAGAATGCGGAGTGCTGGACGAATACGGAGTGCGGAGCGCGGAATGCGGAGTGGGGGACGAATGCGGAATGCGGTGTGCGGAATGCGGAGTGGGGGGCGTCACCGATGCGACGACCGACACTTCGGCGGTTCCGCTAGTGGCCGTCGCTGATACCTGCTCGCTTTCTCGCCTGATCGCCTCTTCGCCCTGTCGTGCGATCGCCTCCTCGCCTTGTCGCCCAATCGCTCCCTCGCCCTGTGGTCGATCGCCTTGCCCCGTCGCGTCTCTGCTCGCCGCCACGGGCGGTGGTGGCGCAGGCGGCACGCTTTCACTACAGACGGGCGGCTTTGGGGAGCCGCGGGGGTAGTTCTTGACCCACCAGGGCTTCGCCTGCGCTGCCTCGCCCTGTCGCCCTGTCGCCCCTTCGCCTGGTCGTCCCCCCGGCCCCTTCGCCTTGTCGCTTTCTCGCGCCGTCCCGTTTTCCGAGCCGACCATTCGCTCCATCCTCTCCACTGCCCGCAGCGCCGCGTTCAATAGCCGCGGATCGCCGTTCTGCTGCCGCCGCACGTGCTCGCGCACGGTGGTGGTCACGCCCTTCTCCGGCTGGTCATCGGGCACGCGATGCGACGTTCGCTCGCGCTCGGTCACCAGGTCTTGCTTGCTGCGCTCAAACTGCCGCACGGCGTCAAGATAGACCGCGTCGAAGCGCCGCTGGCAGCGCACGCGCAGCGCGGCGGCCAGCTCGTCGTCGGGGTGCGTGGCCACAAAGCGTTCGACCTTCTGGCAGATCTGGCTCACCCGCTGCCGCGAGCACTGTTGATCGGCGGCGATGGCCTCTTGCGTCTCGCCCCGCAGCACGTGCCGCTCATAGATCGCCCGCTCGCGCTGCGAGGGCCGCCCGTCGCGGCGTTTTTCGCAGTTGTCGTTCGGCTCGTTGGGCGGGGCGTCGGGTTTCGACGGCTCGAGCTGCTGATCGTCGGTCGTCTGTCGCGTTGTGATCGTCTCACTCACGGGTCACCTCACTTCAATGCCTTTGCGCTTGCGTAGAATTACACTGCGCAACGGGTTTTCTTGGACACAACTCTTTGCCCCGCAGTATTTTGCGTCGCTCGGCCAACGCATCAACATTCGTTTACGCAAGCGCCGCACGGTCGTTTATTGGCCGCCAGAAAATCGCCGCCAATCACTGGCCACATGCCCTGGATCATGAGGCGGCGCCGATCAGCAGCATCCGCAATGTGAACCGGCGTACACTTTCCTCTCCCCGCATTATATCAGAGTATTTATCGAGTCAATAGACACTTCTATATTTTTTCATACACCGCCGCCGCCGTTGCATTGCTGAGGTGAAAGGGAGCTCCAGAATCGCGCCCAGGCGCCGTCAGCCCCATCAGATAGCGACGATGGCCCGTGTTTCGCGACGGCTGCCCAGTGCGTGGTCGACTTCCTTCGGATCGTCGTAGACGCTGACCATGCCGCCCCAGGCTTCCCTATTGAAAATCTCGGCCAGCCGGCCCATCATCGCCGATTCCCACAGATCGCGATGCTCGAAGAGTTTGGCCGCGACGGCCGGCCCGTCGAAGGCGTAGAATTGGCAGCGGCGGATGATCTGTAGTACAATATCTTGCGCCGTCGCCGGCTCAGCCGCTTATGTGCGCGCCGAAAGGCGTCAAAACAAAAAGAAACTTACGACCAGCGCTAAGCCGCATCGCATCGACGTTCCAGCACTTCCCGCCTGCACCCGATCTGGCGAAGACGGGTCCGCATTCGCGCTCGCCCAGTTTCGTGGCGGCGACAGCGTCGCGCAAATCGCAGTCCAGCTCGGCGACGCGGGGAACCTTCGCGAGACCGTATGACCAAGACACGCATTCTCCGTCGGTCATAAATGCGGCAATCTGACGGAACCGCGAGCACCTGATCGTAGTCGCGGCAAGCGAGGCGCCGAATGTTCGTGAGAGTTGCATCAGCTTTTGCGCTGAAAGCTTCGGACCAATTGCTTCGGCAAATACGTCAGTTGGCATCAGAATCTCGCTCGCGATCATGTCGCACAATCGCTCTAGCTCAGTACCACTGCGCGGGCACCGCGGGCCTGTGTGCTCAAAAAAGGCATGCCCCATCTCGTGAGCGGTCGGCGGGCAATGGACACCGTTCAACAATTCAGCGACGACATTTCTGATCGCTTCCTCGATCGAGGCGGCACCACCTGACGCGCGAAGAAGGCGCGCTGCCGCTCCGCTTTTCCATCGTTGCTCCCGGCGAGGTTTAACGCGCATTAATTCTTGGGATCCTCGATAGCCACGCGCTCACGGGCGCGGCTTAGCAGTTTTTCGATGTACGCGTCGCTGAGCTCCCGCCTACGGGAAAGGATGTTGGCGGATCCCGCTGCGGTGTCCAAATCATAAAGCGTAATTGCGGCCACTCGTACCTGCGGTGACTCACGTTCGAGGGCCTCTACCATTTCGGTCGGAACGTCTCCTGATAATTTCGCCACCGCCCATTCGGCACGAGCCGCTCGAACATGGTCCGCAATCGCTCGCGATATCGCCGCGGCCGACTTAAAATCTTCGATTGCCGACTGCTTACGACCACGCGACGCTCGATTTGTGCCGCGCGAGTAAAAAGCACGTGCGAATATTTCGGAACGCTCTGCATCCCCAGGGTGTTGTTGTGCCAGCACAATGTCATAAAATGATTCAGCGGCAGCACGGTCTTTCGTTGCCTCCAGGTCGCCGAGCAGGATGCAAAGATCGAGAAAGTCCTTTTCCGAACTGGCGTTGGAGCGCCCAAGATTCACCGCAGATGAGTGTTTGCGCCTCGGCACGCGCTTCGTCCCTCCCACGGGGCTGCCGGCGCGCCGCCGCAATCGATAGCCTCGACACTTCAAGAACCAACTGCTTGTCACCGAGTCGCTTAAGGAGTTTCTCGATGGTCGAAAAAAGCTTTGCAACTATCTTGGGGCAGTCGCGTTCAGATATGCGCGCCAGCGCGATAGCATTCTCTGCCTGGGCGAAGCACGCGGGCTTACCCTTGTTCGCGGTCAAATATTTCAGCAAGCTCGCGAGAGTCCGAGACCTGACATCGGGAGCGATCGTCGTCACTGAGGCGGTGCCTGGCGTGTACGTCCACAGACCATCACGGAACCAAAAGTGCTCTTTGCAATGACAGGCATTAATGTCGGCCTGGATCTTAGACCATTCGACGTCGAGCCCATCAGCGAGCACTTCGGCAGGCAAACCGGCTGGGCACTTTTTGCAGAACGCCGATGACCTGTTGCCACATACACGCTTTCGGCACAGCGCTGTGCTCCGAGACGCGTCGAGGATGCTCGATTATACCAGCGGACGTATGGCGATGAAAGTCGCGGAGGCAGCTCTACGTTGGCTTGGCGAGGAGACAACGACACAGGCCGGTACTCTCGTTCATCCCGCCGCTCGCCGTGCGAGTCGCGATAATGACGATTCTGGCCAATCCTGCTAAAAGCAGCGTCGATGAGCGGTTCGAGCGCGGTGGCAATATCTATGTCGTGCAGGTCGCCGACCTCACCCCTTCGGCCCTTTTGCCACGCCTTCAGTCTCGGTGAAAAAGCTACTCCTGCCAACGTCATTCATCTTCAACAAGCATATCGCTCAGATTGCGCAGGACATATCCGCGTCCTTCCTTGGCCAGCGTGCCAGACAGGCGCAAGGTCTTGCCTTGGCCGTGGGCGGCAACGGCGGCGTGATAGTCCGCGTCTGGCAGCTCGACGGATACTTTGGCGTGACGGTCGTCCACGATACCAACGACCGTCACTTTGCCGGTGGCGGCGCCCTCGGCACGCTCCAGCTTTACGATCGGCCCGGATAGATCAAAATCGAGCAAGGGAGCGCGGTCGCGCATTTGCCGCCCGGCCTCGCGGATCAGAGGGATTCGGTCTGCCGAAATCGCCACCGCCCGCACGGCATCGGCCGCGGCCGGGCGAGTCGCCGACCAGGAAAAAGAAAACTCCAGATGCCGTCGCGATTCGTCCCCTCCCCAAAGGCCGACCACCGCGTCGCACAGATTGGCGTTCACCCCGCGTGGCACAGCTTCGTCGAAGGCGGCCATTTCCTGCGTCAGCGCGGCGTTTTCGGCGGCGCGTTCCAAGGCTGCCAGTGATTGCGCCAAGGTCTCGGTCACGCGCCGCTCAAATGGAGGCTCGGGATCGAAGAGCTGACTTTTTTCGTCGTGCAAAAACGGCGGCACGCGGCTGAGCACGGTGACTACATAGCTGCCCTGCTCGCTCTGGCCAATCCGGACGCGACGCATATGCTCCATTGCCTGGCTGGGCTTGCGCTTGTGCCAAACGGGCCGCGTCTCTGTCGCGGCACAGGCCGCGGCAAGCACCAGATCGCGCGCCTTTTGAGCAATCTGCGCATGCTCCTCGATGGGCAGCGTGCCATCGGCGAGCTCCGGGTCGGCAATGCGGATGCGCGTGACGTCGGAGCCGATCGTCAAAAGATCTCGATACACGGCCCATTGGGAGCGCTTTTCAGCGATCGAAAGCGTGGCCAGCAGATCTCCCATGCGGAGGGCATAATCGCGAAGGCCGACGTCAAGCGGCAACAGCGCTTCGTATTCGTCGCCGTTTGACGTCGTCTTCCAAATTGCCGCTCGCCCGACCTCGACCTGGGGCGCCGTCCAACCGCGTGCACGCAGATAAAGCGCCGCATCAACAGGCCGGATGGCTTGCACCGCCGCGACGTCTCGAATCTCGATTCTCATGGCACGGATCCTAGGCTGATTCGCTCCATCATGCCTTGCAGTGATTGTACTGTAAAACGCTGCGACCGGGAAATCCTGATAGTCTGCCCAGTATCATTCTCCGTCGGCGGAAACCCGCGGAGGCTTAACCAGTACGCGCACCGGCGCATGGCCAATTGCTGCTCGTTCTCGACGAGGTAATCGGCCAAATCATCGGGGACGAGCACGACGACGAGGATTCGCTTCACCTCGACTCGTTCGTCTCGCAGATCATCGTAGTTCTTGAGGTCCAGCCAGAACCCAAAGTCGTCGGCCTCGGGAATCGGCATTGCGTGACACTTCAATTGGATCTCTAGCCGCGGCGAGCGGATCGTTCCGGACCCGCCACGCTGGGCTAGGCCAAGATCGATGCTGTCGTCGTCAACGCTGGGCTTGTACCAGGCAAAACCGGCAACGGCGGCGACCGCTTTGACGTAGGCGTGGCTGAATTGTTCCTTGCGCTGATTCAGATCCATCTCGCGAACTCATCTCCTGGTTGATTGGCGCTGGTTCAGCGTTACGCCTCGTGGGCACCGTTCCGACGCCGCTCAATCGCCGGCGTCGGCTGCATCGCTGCCGTCGCCGGACGAGGCGTGCTTCGCGACAAATGCGAGCAGGGCGCGGCCGCAGGGATCGTCGGCGTCGGGCGTGCGAGTGATGAGATTGATGTGGTTGCGATCGTCAACCTTCAGCGTGTCGGCCGGCACCTGCTGATCGCGCAACGCTCGGGCGAACTCTTCGCTGGCCTGATCGCAATAGGGAAAATCCTTGGCGGCATAGACAATCAAAAAGGGAGGACAGCCGGGCCTCACGTGACGCCGCGGAGACGCGCTGGCATGCACCGCGGGGTCTTCACCGAAAACCTTCGTAAAGAGCTTGTCGGGAATCGTGTAAACGCCGCTCATAGGCATCGCCCCGCGCACGTCGGCCAGCGAGCAGCCGACCGCCTGCAAATAACTTTCGTCGGTGGCCAACAGAGCGGTCAGATGCCCGCCGGCCGAATGCCCGCAGACGAAGAGTTGATCGGGCCGGCCGCCGTGCTCGGCGATATGCTGTTTGGTCCAGGCAAACGCCCGGGCGACATCCTTGATATGCTCTGGGTGCTTGACGCTAGGCGAAAGACGGTAGCTGATGATCGCGGCCCCGACACCGTGCCGCGCGAACATCTTGCCGATCGCCTCATACGCGCCAAAAAAGTTCCGGTCGCCGCTCGACCAAGCCCCTCCGTGGACAAAGAGCACCACCGGAAAATCTTTTTTGCCCTGCGGCAAGTAAAGATCGAGCTTATGTTTTTTGGCGTCGGCCTCAGTCCCCTCGACATAGGCCAGGTCGCAAACAACCTCGACTTCGTATTCATCGGGCTTGGGGACCGACTCATTCTCCTGAAGCGCGGCGAACAAGATGCCTGTCGAGACGGCGAGCCCGCCGAGCAGCAGGCCGGCAACGAGCACGCGGCGTGCAGACTTGCGCGGCCGCTGCGGAACAAGCTCCGCCATGATGTAGTCCGGCGGCGCGCAAAGCTCGGCCACGATCACGCCGTTGGATCCTATCGTTCGCATGACTCGTCCGCTCTACTTTCACAAGCCGATATGAGAAAGGCAACTGCATGATACGCCGCTGGCAGGCGGACAGCAACGTTGCCGCGTCGAACTATTTCTCTGCGTAGATTACCGCAGGCGCCAGGAAGCCGCCGGTGCCTAACTCATTAAAGCCGGTGCGCGTGCAGAGGATTGCCAGTGTGTTGCTTTCGCCGGGGCGGACGGCCTCGGTGATGTCCCACGAGAACGGCTGACAGTAGCCGTTGACCTCGCCCGACGGTTTGCCATCGGCGGCGCGGTAAGGCACGTGCTTGCCGTTAATGAATACTCGGGCGCTGCCGTCGGTGCTGCCCAGCCAGAGGAACACCCGCTTGACGGCGGGCAATGCCGGCAGGTCGATTGCCCGGCGATACCACATCGACTTGAAATAATCGTGGTAGCCCAAGGTCGACCAGGTCTCGAGACAGACGTCGGTTTGTTTCCAGTTCGCATCGTCGAAATCGGGCTTGGCCCAGCCGGCCGCCTCGCCTCGCTTGTCGGCATCGGCCTGGTAGCGAAACTTGCGCAGCGGCGCGGCGGTGACGATCTGATGGTTGGCGGCGATGCGCGAGGCGTCGTCGTACGTCGGCTGGAAGAACGCCGCCATGTAATTGCCGCTCACCGTATGCGGCGTCCACGGCACGCGCGTGAAGGCGTATTGATCTTTCCACTTTTCGCCCAGCTCGACGGCTTGCTTGCGCCAGCGAGCGGCGTCGCCGGCGAGCGTCGCGAACCGCCCCTCGGCCAGGTCTTGCCGCAAGTGCATGAACAACTCGAACTGCCGCAACGAGTCGTTGGCCAACGCGACGCGCCGCCGTTCGACGTCAGTTTGGCAGGCGGCGATCGCTCGGTCCATCAATGCCCGGACCTGCCGCAACCGCTCGGGCGTAAAGCGGCGCAGGTATCCAAATCCGCAGCCGGAATACTCGGGCGTCTCGACCCAAGCGTCGTCGATGTCTTTCCAGTAAGCGGCCATTTCGGCGGCGGCGTGGCCATAGAACCGGGCGTTGAGCTCGTCGATGATCGCCTGCGGCTTCAGCGACGGATCCCACGCCAGCCGGCAACCCAGATAAAGCGCGTGCATCGACGTCTCGAAGTTCGGCAGAGTTTCGGGCTGCCAGAAGCCGCAATTGTTGGCCAGCACATAAGGCACATCGTGGCCCCATTTGGTGAGCATGGGGTTGGGCGCGCTCGTCTCGGCCAGAAAATAGGCGTAAAAGTACATCGAGGTCGTGCGGGCTTTGCGGCCCCAGCCCTCGATCAAATACCGCAAGTCTTTGTTGCCCGGCACGCGGTCGTCGGAGGCGGGGTGCGCACGGCTGTAACTGATCGGCGCCAATTGCGGCACGATATTGGGGTGCAGCTTCTCGCGGACCGGCGGCCGGGTGTAATCGACATAGGCCAACATGCCAAACAAGACGTTGGGCGCTTTTGGGGACACACGTTCGGCCACGCGATTGCAGAGCACGACTAAGCGGTCGGTGACCGAGACGCGTTGAAACGTGGGATCGTAATCGCCGGCGTCGAGCGCCTTGTCGGCGGGCGAGTCGTCCCAATCGGCGCCGTCGTCGGGCGAGAGCGAGTACGACGGCTGCGGATCTTGGGCATGCCGCGCGATGATTTTATCGGCGATGGCCGCGGCCAGCGTCGGGCTGCTCCACTTGAGGCGATGGGCGTGGGGCTTGCCGCCAACTTCACCCACCCACTCGGGATGTTGCTTGCGTTCGTCCGGCGTGATGTACATCTCCAGCGCATGCCCGGCTTGCAACAGCAGGCCGCCGTGGCGATTGCGGCGGCGATAGGCGTCGTCGGCGTACCAGATGCCGCGAAACACCGTGCCGGGGGCCGACGAGAAGTCGAGTTCGGCCAGGGCAATCGTCGGCAGGTGGGGAACAACTTCGCCCAGTTCGCTGGGCATGTACCAGCGGCAGCCGAGCCGATCGAGCAATTCATAGATCGCGTAGCTAGTGGCCAAGGCCGACTCGCCCGACAGCCCGACGCCCGTGGGCGACACGACCACGCGAAAGCCTTGCTTGTACGGAGCCGATTTGCCGGGCGGCCCGAACCTGGCGGTGGCCAGCTCGCCGACCAGAATCGGAATGCGTTGATCGCCGTCGGCGCGCGGGGCGGTCACAACGTCGACTTTGGCCCCCGACATTTTTTTGAAATACGCCGCCAGGTCTTGGACCGATGCTCGCAGCCGCTGGCGTTGCTGTTCCGCCTCGGCTTCCGGAAACTTGAGGCCGGCCGTCGGCTTGTCGTCGGCCATCACCTCGGGGGCGACGAAAATGGCGCTTCGCGCCTTGCCGTCTTGCACCAGCGTCACGTCGGCGGCAGAGGCGGTGGCGGTCATCGCCAGCATAAGACAAATCCACCCCATGACGGGGT